>CAZJXH010000440.1:0-1519 GCA_964549475.1 uncultured Oscillospiraceae bacterium | reverse complement strand
GTGCTTGTTTCTTATTTTGTCCATCGCCTTGTCAATTTCTTTAATTTTATCTTTTTGAACATTGCCTTCCATCTGATCAAAAAGCGACATCTGATTCAAAGAGCCGTCTTCATCAAATCCCGAGAGACTTATTCCGATCAACCTGACCGGATGGAACCTGTTCCAGTTTTTTGCAAGCAGACTGCTGCCGGCCCGGTATATTTCCCTGGTGGTAAAGGTTGGAGGAATGGTTGTCTGCTTAGTGACAGTTTGAAAATCAGAGTATTTCAGGGTGATATGAACAAAACGGCCTTTTTTGCCATGACTTCTGGCTGTCATGCCGACATCATCGGCAAGCTCCATCAAAACCAACTTTGCTTTTTCCATATCGGATATATCTTCCGGCAGTGTCGTTGATCGTCCGATGGACTTCATTTCGCCATCCGTATGAGCAAGAACAGGAGAATTATCGATCCCCCGTGCATGTTGATGTATTTCATTCCCGCCTTTCCCGAAAGTTTTGACGATGCGGTTTAGATCAGATTCTGCCAGATCACGGATCGTTCTGATTCCCATGCGATTGAGCTTTTCAGCCGTTTTAGCGCCAATGCCATACATTTCTTTCACCGGAAGCGGCCAGAGTTTTTCGGGAACATCCTGTTCCCACAGTTCCGTGATACCGAGAGGCTTTTTCATTTCTGCGGCCATTTTAGCCAGGAACTTGTTTTGGGCAATTCCAATGGAGCACCAAAGCCCAAGCCTGTCTTTGATTTCATCCATGATCCGTTTTGCGGCCGTGAGGGGATTGCCGAAAAGTCCTTCGCATCCCGTCATATCAAGCCATGCCTCATCAATGCTGTTTTGTTCGAGCACGGGAGTATAGTTGGAAAGTAAGTCCATGACCTCTTCTGATTTTTGCTGATAGAAATGATGATCCGGCGGCACCAGGATGAGTTCGGGGCAAAGTTTAACGGCTTCATGCAGAACCATAGTCGTCTTGACCCCGCGTGACCTTGCTTCATAGTTTGCGGCAAGAATGATGCCTGAACGCTTTTTGGGATCACCAGCAACGGCGGCAGGAGTCCCGGTAAGAGCATGATTTCTTGTCATCTCACAGCTTATAAAAAAGGCATTCATATCAACCAGAAATATAACTTTTGCCGTGGTACACCTCTCTTCGTAAGATATTTAATTGTTTCTTCATCACCCGGAAATTGTATCAAGCTTTTTTAAAACAGGGTCATCCACCAGGAATATATTGGTCGTTTCCGTCTCGTCATCGAAAACAAGAACGGCCGATCCATTCTCAAGTTTATATTTTACCTGTTTGAATTTTGTTTCCAGAGAAGCCTAAATGGCGCCATAATCCGTTCCGCCTCTGGAAATAAATTCTTCTATAACCCCTTTTAAGGCTTTGGAACTGAGTTTGTTAACCGGAATTATTTGGATCGGCATTTAAATTTTCTCCACCTGTAAAATGAAAACGCATAAACATTATAGGCAAATCATTTCATAAAATACAGGTTAAATACCGATTGTT
>CAZJXH010000439.1:0-1579 GCA_964549475.1 uncultured Oscillospiraceae bacterium | reverse complement strand
TATTCATGTCTGTTTAAAATCCGAATCTGCTTAAAATGCAAGTCTGCTTAAAATCCAAGTCCATGCAGCCAATCGATACAGTGCCCTGTCCAAGTGGAAACGACCGGACTCTCTTTTGCCAGGCCCAATCCATGGGTTCCGGACGGATAGATATGCATCTCGAAAGAAACCGCCTTGGAAGCAAGAGCTGTTGCCATCAACAGGGAATTGTCCACTGGAACCGACTCATCGTTCGCGGTGTGCCATAAGAACGTGGGGGGAGTCTGGCGATCGACACGGTTCTCACAGGACATGTCGCTGATGGATGCATTGTTCACCGAATCTCCGAGTAAATTGGTCCTGGTTGCGATATGGGTATGCTTCCCCATCGAAATAACAGGATAACAAAGAACAATCGCATCCGGACGGCTCTTGCCATTGGTCCACATGGTTCCGGCGCAGGCCGCAAGATGTCCGCCCGCAGAAAATCCAAGAATGCCGATTTTATTCGGAAGATAGCCTAAAGAAGCAGCAAGATCCTTTGCCATTTCGATGGCGCGGAATGCGTCATTGATAGGAGACGGATGACGATCGGGTGCGATCCGGTAATCCAGAACAAATGCATTGATTCCGTTATCATTAAGCATCTGAGCGACCAGCGAACCCTCGTAATCCATTGTTTTCGATTCATACCCACCACCGGGACATACGATGACACAGCCGGCCGGTGCAGGCGTTTTTGCTGGATAATAAGTCATGCTGGGTTTGCAGGAATGAAAGGTACCGGATCCGCTTCCGCTGCGTGAGACCATTTCAGCATCGCTCCATAACATGAAATTCTTGTTTTTCATTGATTGTTGCTCCTTTTGTAAAAAATGCATCATTCGATTAATTTATAAATCTATATCCAATTTTAACATAAATATGATAAAATCATCTATAAGAATTGAAAATAAAAAATATTTTTCTATAAAAAATTCTAAATAGAATAGATTACATGGAGGATATAGTGTTGAAACGAAGAGAAAGAGCGATTGTCTCATTCCTGATTCTGCTGTTTTTGTGGGGAACCATCCTCACCGGACCTTTCAAATATTTTGCATGGATGACACGGGATGTCGGGGCCTTTATCATGGACAAGACCGGGGCTGCAGGAGATCTTCGGATCTTTATCGCATATTTGATCAGTATTCTTTGCATGATCGGATTGTTTTTTCTTGGCCGTTCTAAAAATCGAGGATGGGTGTGTGCGGTGTGTGCGATTTCATCCCTGTGCTTTTATCTCATTCAGTCTTTTCATTCCATTAAGGAAATTCAGACGATTCAAACGATACCGGTCTATATCGCGGTTGGGCTCGCGCTCGCGCTGATTTCCGCGGTTGCTTCGGCGAGTGCGTTGGAGCAATGGCTTGCCGATTTATTTGTACTAAGTATTCCAGTCATGATTGTCTATGATGCCTTGCTTGTCCCGATGTTTTCTTTTTTAAAACTGGATACGGGGATTTTTTCTCCCTGGATTGAAATTCCAGGCACATCTTTGTTTATGGGCGTTTCCCTTCTTCATTGGCCGGTCCTGGTATGGGGGGTTGCGTTGACTGCG
>CAZJXH010000438.1:0-1582 GCA_964549475.1 uncultured Oscillospiraceae bacterium | reverse complement strand
TCAACAACAAACTATTCGGTAATTTTTTAATAGCCAAGGCAATGGCATCAATGTCATGGTTGTAGTTGGTTGGTTCAGTTTCAGTTACAGTTTCATAAATGTAGTTAATCCCGAGTATCTTCCCAATTGTGCTAAACAAATCGTTTTCCCTAAAGGGTTTGCGGATATATCCCTGCATTCCCAGCTCCTGAATCTTCTTCAACTCATCTTCAAAAGTGCTGGCTGTTAGTGCAACTATTGGTGTTTTCTGACCTTTTTCTGTTGATTTGATCCGACGGGTAGCCTCATAGCCATCCATAACGGGCATGCGCATGTCCATCAAAATGAGGTGAGGATTCCACGACTCGAATTTTTCGAGGGCATCTACACCATTGATAGCTTCGTTGGTTTCAAATCCAACCAATTTGAGCAGATCGGAAGCAACTTTCAGGTTATCGTCCTTGTCGTCAACGACCAAAATCCGATAGGTCGTATCACTGTTTTCTATCCCGATTACACCTTGTGGTGAACTTTTTTCAATTGCATCCGGATTTCCATCCTTTATCTCAATCAGGAAAGTAAAAACCGATCCCTTTCCAACTTCACTGGTTACGGTGATATCCCCACCCATCAAAAGGGCCAATTCGCGGCTTAACGCAAGCCCCAGTCCGGTGCCACTTCCTTTGCTGATGCCTGAACTTGTTTGCTCGAAGTGTTTAAAAAGTTTGTCCCTCTCCTCCAAGGGGATACCTGGTCCTGAATCCTGGACTTCAACAACCAGGATCTTTTTATTGTCTCTGACTGTATTAACGCGCGCCCGAACGGCGATGCCTCCTTCCTCAGTAAATTTGAGCGCATTCCCGATAAGATTGACAAAAATCTGACGCAACTTGCTTTCATCTACGAATACATATTGAGGTAGATCGTCTTCTTTTTCGAAGAGAAATTGCAGGTTTTTGGATTGCATGCGTTCCTTGAATATCATTTGAATGTCATTCATCAATGCATGAAGATCTATATCTGCCGGATTTAAAACGACCCGGCCCGCCTCTATTTTCGACAATTCAAGGATGTCGTTGATAAGCGATAAAAGATGCTCGCCGGCGTGGATAATGGAAACATTGTACTCCTTTTGCGAATCAGACAACATCTTGTCGCGGTTCATTAATTGTGAAAATCCAATGATGGCATTCAGCGGAGTTCGAATCTCGTGCGACATATTTGCCAGGAATATGCTTTTGAATTTGTTGGCCATCTCGGCTTCCTGCTTGGCTTTGACGAGCGCCTGCTCTATTTTCTTTTGATCTGTGACATCCCGAAGAACCCCAACTGCATGCCAACTGTTGTTAATTTGGATTGCTGAAAGGGAAAATTGTACGGAAATTTCGTTTCCGTCTTTTCTTAGGGCCTCCAGATCCAGTGTTTTGCCAACAGCAGCCCCTTGTCCGGTTTGTTGAAAAATGGGGAATGCGGCGAAGTGTGCCTGGTGAAAACGCGGTGGTGCGATTAAATTGTGCATATTCATACCAATGGCTTCCGATCTGGTATATCCAAGTATACGCTCGGCCGCCGGGTTCCAACTCGGCGAGCACGGCGGGTGGGC
>CAZJXH010000437.1:745-1589 GCA_964549475.1 uncultured Oscillospiraceae bacterium | reverse complement strand
CGATAAGAAAGGCCTTATCGTAGCTTCTGATTTCAGAAACAGTGTTCATTATTGGATCGGCCATGAGCGACTATCCTCACATTTCGTCAATGATCATTTTCATGAGGGCCCTGGCATCGTGAATATCTTCCTGGATTTTACGCATCTCGCCGGCTTTTTTAGTGATTTTAGCTTTGTTGTATTTATCCATAAGGATCTTGAATGACTGGGACAGTTTTTCGATTTCAGTATCAAGCCCGGGATTCGCCTCCATAGTCGTATATGATGCCACTTCGCTTTTCATGGTTGCCGGATCAATTGATTCGCCCCAATCCGGAACATGAGTCGTGACACCCAGCTCGGCATGGAGTTTTTCGGCAAACGTTTTGGCTGATTGCTCTTCACCATGGACCACGAATACCTTAAGTTTCGGGTTTTTGATGTTCTTGACCCATGCGAACAGACCATCCTGGTCAGCGTGGGCCGAAAATCCGCCCAGGGTATGAATTTGAGCCTTTACCGAAACATCTGTTCCATATACCTTAACCTGCTTGGCCCCTTCAATTAATCGCCGGCCCAGGGTTCCTTCTGCCTGATAGCCTACAAATACAATGCTCGATTCCGGACGGAACAAATTATACTTTAAATGATGCTTGATGCGGCCTGCAGTACACATGCCATTTGCTGAAATGATAATGGAGCCTTTCGCTTCAGTATTAAGCCACTTGGATTCATCGGTCGACCGCGTGTAATGAAGATTTGGAAACTCAAGGGGACTGTCGCCGGCGAGAATTCGTTTTCGCATGTCATCGTCGAAGAGGTCCTTGTTTTTTTTTAAAAGTTCCGTTGCGCATATCGCAAGAGG
>CAZJXH010000437.1:0-735 GCA_964549475.1 uncultured Oscillospiraceae bacterium | reverse complement strand
ATAGACCGGCATCGACGGAATCTGGCCCTCTCTAAAAAGTTTGGAAAGCGTGTATATGATTTCCTGGGTCCGTTCAATGGCAAAGGCGGGAATAATAATATTTCCTTTCCGGTTATACGCATCATTTATTATATTTTTGAATTCCTGGTAGGTGTCGGATTTATTCTTATGCAGCCGATCGCCATAGGTGGATTCCATCAACAGTATGTCGGCTTCTTCAACAGCCTGAGGATCGCAGATTATTGCCTGCTCCTTGGGGCCTATGTCGCCGGAAAATACGATTTTTGTTTTACTGTTTCCCTCATCAACCCACATCTCAATGAATGATGAACCAAGAATATGGCCGGCGTTGCGGAACCGGACCTCGACCCTCGGATGGACTTGAATTATTTCATCGTACGAAACTGGCACAAAGTTCTTGAGAGACTCAATCGCGTCATCCGCCGTGTAAAGCGGATCGATCGGTTTACGGCCCAGCTTTAAGTTTTTTTTATTTACAAAGGCAGCGTCCATTTCCTGAATATGGCCGCTGTCAGGAAGCATGATTGAGCAGAGATCCGCTGTTGCCTTTGTCGTGTATATATTGCCGTAATAACCGTGTTTCACCAGTTTGGGTATGAGGCCGCTGTGGTCTATATGGGCATGGGTCAGCAAAAGGGCGTCAATTTTTTTAGGAACGTAATTCTGATGGAATAAATTTCTACTTATTGGCTGGTGCTACGGCCCTAGCAGCCC
>CAZJXH010000436.1:0-1629 GCA_964549475.1 uncultured Oscillospiraceae bacterium | reverse complement strand
TAACTGTTTCGCCAGGGACCCGAATCGAGTATCCGTAAACCGGCTAGTTCCCGTCTTTTTTATCCGCATGGAACGGCCTTCTCTGTAAAGGAAACGATTCTCTCTGCTATTTGTTGTCATACTAGTCCTTTTTTGATAAAATGGCTTCTTTGATGCTTTTCGCCATGAAATCAATCATCTCATCCGTCATCCCCGGATACACGCCGATCCAGAACGCGTCGTTCATGATCCGGTCGGTATGGGTCAATTCTCCAGCGATTCGATATCCTTCTCCAGTTGCCCGCATCAGGTCGAAACAGGGATGCTTGACCAGGTTGCCGGCAAAGAGCATCCGGGTCTGGATTCCCTTGCTTTCGATATATTTTACCACGTTATTCCGATTCGTGCCTTCTTTGCATGTGACCAGGTAGCCGAACCAGCTCGGATTGGAGCCGGGAGCGGCTTCGGGAAGGATCAGCCTGTCTGTTGTGCCTTGCAGCGCCTGGGACAGACGGTTGAAATTATACCGCCTGCGTTCTGCAAAGGAAGGAAACTTCTCGAGCTGCGCCACGCCGATCGCTGCCTGCATATCAGTCGCCTTGAGATTATACCCGAAATGGGAATAGACATATTTGTGGTCATACCCTTGAGGGAGCTCGCCGTACTGTCCATCAAACCGATGCCCGCAAAGGTTGTCGACACCGGATGGGCAGCAGCAGTCCCGTCCCCAGTCCCTCATCGAAACGATGATCTTGTGAAGCAGGGCATTGTTGGTATAAACCGCGCCGCCTTCGCCCATGGTCATGTGATGGGGCGGATAGAAGCTTGATGTTCCGATATCTCCGATGGTACCGGTGAAATACGTCCTGCCGTCCAGTGTGTATTCCGAACCCAGCGCGTCGCAGTTGTCCTCGACAAGCCAGAGCTTGTGTCTGTCGCAGAACGCTTTCACTGTTTCCAGATCAAATGGATTGCCCAGCGTATGGGCAAGCATGACCGCTTTCGTCCTGGATGACAGTGCCCGTTCAAGACCAGTCACATCAATATTGTATTGGGGAATCGTCACATCGACAAAAACGGGAATCGCGCCGAACTGGATCATCGGAGCGACCGTTGTCGGAAATCCCGCCGCAACCGTGATCACCTCATCCCCCCGCTTCACGGCCCGTTCTCCCAGCAAAGGCGAGGTCAGCGCCATGAAAGCAAGCAGATTGGCCGATGAACCCGAGTTCACCAGGGCGCAATGTGCGACCTTCAGATATTCTGCGAATTTCTTCTCGAATTCCCTGGTGTAACGCCCGGATGTCAACCAGAATTCCAGGGAGCTGTCGACCAGGTTGACCATTTCTCTGCTGTCGTAGACTCTTGAAGCATAGGGAATCCTTTTGCCTTCCACATACTCCTTGTCCTGGTTATGGTAAAGGTCGCAGTACATTTTTACTGCTTCCAGAATCTCCTGTCTTGCCTGCTCTTCGGTCATCTCTTCAAACATGATGTTTTGTTCTCCTGCTAACTATTTTCTTCCAAATCATTACTTGAATTATCATTTAAATTGTCAACTTAGTTGTCAACTTAGTTATTATCTTATTCATCTGCAAAATGATCTATAAAATGATCTGCGAAATCATCTCCCGATAAATTCCGCGATCT
>CAZJXH010000435.1:0-1638 GCA_964549475.1 uncultured Oscillospiraceae bacterium | reverse complement strand
AAAAGTGACCGATGTCGATCCGAACGCGCCTACCGTGACAATTGCACCAACAGCGACAATCGCACCGACCGATGTCCCCGCGGGTTCTAAAGACGATAGCGAAAATCCGCAAACATCTGACCCCTCTTTTATGGGGCTGGTGGGCATCAGCCTTCTTTCTTCGGCAGCATTTGTGTTTTTAAAAAGGAAATAATAGTAAAGCAACTTTCAGAATGTCCCGTACCGATTAACGTGCGGGACATTCTGACGGTTGGCGAAGGGGATCCTATGAGACGTGGACAGTATATGATTTTAAGCCTTTTATTAGTGGCTGCCATTGTATCTGGCAGTCTGACAGCCTGTTCAAAATCACCTGTCGGGACAGATACCTCCGGATCTGACCGCAAAATCCAATATATGATGCTGATGTTCTCAAACAAGCATATTGATGAAATCAAAGACTATCTGCCAGAGATGAAACAGCTTTACGGTCAGATCGATCCGGAATCCGACCGGATGTATTCATTTGGGGTTGTCGGCCCTATGCTTCTGACTCAGTCTATCGAACAGATGCAGCATGTCATTAATACCGGATTTGATTATGCCGAAAAATATGATATACCGGTTTACTTCCAATTAGATGATGTGACCAATTACTCAAAATATTACGGATCCGATGCAGAAACAAAGTTCTATGAGCACCCGGAAATGTGCGAATGGGTACAATTCCCAACAGAAGGGGAAGATTGGGGCGGGCAGAATGATTACGGCAAGCTGCCCGCATTCTGGTTCAACTGGGGAATATGGATGCGTTCACCGGCTTTTCCGAATCTTGCATCACCGGAGTTTAAAGCCCTGATAGCAGGCAACCTTCAAAAAGGCGTTCTTGAGCCGTTGAAAAGGCGCTATGAAAAACTGAAAAGTGAAAACAAGGCATATCTCTTTGCAGGGATGGCAATCGGATGGGAAACACACATTCCTGATTATTCTGACAATAACACAATGCTGGGCCTGGACAAAAACAACCCGCCTTCTGATACGATAACCGGTGAAACCATGGAGCAATGGGAATATACACAATATGGATATGCAGCATTACACACACTTGGCTATAATCAGGAAAAACTGGACGCTGAAGCTTCTAGGAACGGTAAAAGTACACAAGAATATACAAAAACATTGCTATACGGTGTAATCCATGATTTTTCGGAATTCATGGCGAAACAGGCATTTAACTCCGGACTGCCGCGGCATAAGATATTTACCCATATGGTTTCATTATCGACTTCATTGATTGTACAATCCACATTCAATCCTCCCACCTGGTGCGCAGTCAACCTCTATAGCATCCCGGGATTTACGATGAGTCCTGTAACTTGTCCATATGATATGCCTGCACTCAAGGAGGACATTCTGACCGCTGACCCTGTGATGGATAATTTTGGCTGCGTCGAAGGATATGCAGCAGGGCTTAAAGACGAAGAAAAAGCATATGAATATCTTCAAGATATGTTTTCGAATGGCGCATTGATTGTCGCTGTGTTCAGTTATGCAGACCAGGGAACCAGGCTGTTCCATTTCAGCAGGTCTCCCGAATTCGGGTATAATATGGCAGTCGTAAAATGGCTTAACGAATAACATTTATCTGGCATTAACCAC
>CAZJXH010000434.1:0-1658 GCA_964549475.1 uncultured Oscillospiraceae bacterium | reverse complement strand
GGAACCGCACTTACCGAACAACAGGCGATGCTGATCCGCAAACTTTCCGAAAATACAATCATCGCTTACGATGCCGACGCGGCAGGGCAGACAGCGACCCTTCGCGGGCTTGAAATATTGACAAGAAAGGGATGTAGAGTCTCGGTGCTTTGCCTTCCCGAAGGGAAGGACCCGGATGAATACATACGAAAAAACGGGCCGGAACGATTTGTCGCCCTGACAAAAGAGGCAATGCCGCTGATGGATTACAAATTATTCAGTACAAGCAACGCATCCGTGAAAGACGGAGTTTTCGACCGAATCGCCTATCAGGAGTCGGCATGCAACATCCTTGCCGAAGAAGAAAACCGGATCATCCGTGAGCTTTATGCAGCAAAAGTCGCCGAGAAGCTTGGCATCGGGATCGATCCGGTCCTGTCCGAGATTGAACGCAGGATCCAGCTGAAATCCAATGACCATAAGAGCCAGCCAGCGTACAGCCAGCCTTTTCCCCCTGCTGCGGAAGAACCGGCCGAGGACTATCCGGAACAAGCAAAAGCGACAAAAGAAGAGCTGTACTTTCTATGCCTCCTGTCCGCTGATCCCCGCATCTATTCCTCCATCCAGCCGCCGCCGATTCTGGACTATTTCTCCCCGGGCATGATGCAGCTGATCGCAAAAACAGTGTTGGACCTTGCAATAGAGAAGAAACTGACCAGTTCCTCCCTTGTGGAGATCGGAGCGGACAATGTGGTGAACCAGCGCAAACTGTCGGAGCTTTTTGCAAACGGCTGTATGAAAATAGGGGATATCAAAGTGATTAAGGACGCTATTTCCGAGGCTCAGAAACAATATGACAGAATGCAGAAAAATTATTATATGGAAGAGAAAATCAAAATCACCAGGCGAATCGAACAGAAGATGGAGGATGCGGCCGAAACAGAAAATATGAAACAAAGATTGAAAATGCTTGATAAAAAAATAGCCATATTTAGAAGTTAACAGGAGGAAAACCATGACTGAGAAGAAAAAAGGAATTTTAAGCGAATTGGTGGACAAAGCAAAGGCGAAAAACAACCAGATATCCTATAAGGATGTTATTTCGCTGATTGAATCCTCTGCCATCGACTTGGAACAATCAGAGAAAATATTCGACAAATTAGAGTCTCTTGGAATTGAAGTCATTCCGGACAACAGCATTGAAGAGGAAATTCCCATCGATCTCGACCTGGATCTCAACAATCTGGATGGAATCGGCGTGGACGATCCGGTCCGCATGTATTTGAAAGAGATCGGGAAAGTTCCGCTTCTTAGCGCAGAACAAGAAAGAGAATACGCCCAGGCGATGATCGACGGGGACGAAGATGCAAAAAACAGTTTGTGTGAAGCGAACCTGAGGCTTGTTGTCAGCATTGCGAAACGTTATGTCGGAAGAGGCATGCATTTTCTGGACCTGATCCAGGAAGGCAATCTCGGGCTTATTAAAGCGGTTGACAAATTCGACCACTCGAAAGGATTCAAATTCAGCACCTATGCGACATGGTGGATCCGCCAGGCGATTACCCGCGCGATCGCTGATCAGGCAAGGACGATCCGCATCCCGGTTCATATGGTGGAAACCATTAATAAACTGATCCGGATTCAGCGGCAGCTGATTCAGGAGCTTGGAAGAGAACCGG
>CAZJXH010000433.1:0-1664 GCA_964549475.1 uncultured Oscillospiraceae bacterium | reverse complement strand
CCTACCGCTAATGCTTTTGCCATTTTTTTATTGAGATGAGTGCCGTCAATCGTTACGGCCAGTCCTCGATGTTTTGATATTTGCATTGAAAACGGCAAGATCGAGGTAAAAATAGCATCAACCACATTCCCCAGGTTTGTTTTACCAAAGAAATAGGCTCCATGATTATCCCCTTTCATTTTCATTTCCAATTGTCTGATATCTAAATAAGCAATCTTGTATTTTTTACACAAATCGACAATAACGGCATCATATTCCTTTATATTCTGATTGATTTTCTGCATGCTGTTTTCTATCATTGGAAGCCCGATTACACCTATTCTCTTGTTTTGACTAATTAGTTTTTGCAGCAGTTCTTCATACTTCCTGCAGAACATTTCAATGTCTTCACATGGTACACAGCCCAAAAATCCCCCCCTGATCCCTACAATCATTCTCCAAATAAAAGAATGTTTTTGTAAAACAGGAAGGAGGACATCATTGGTTCCAATCTCAATAATGTATTGATCAACATCATTGTATCTTGGATTACTCAACATTTTTTCAACTCTAGTTGCTGCGCCAAGTAAGGTATCTCCGCCTACTCCTCTGTTGACGTATTTTGATTTATTATGCAGGAAGCGCCAATACGAAACGCCAGGCATTCCCGCGGTTAAGCTATCTCCTAAAAATACTGTTTTCATCAATGTTCCTTTACAATAATCCGTCTAAATAAAGCGATTTTCATGTTTAGTATATCATATTTGATTATGAAAAAGCACAACTAGCGCTTCAAGTTATATCAGATTTTGAGCAGGTATGTAAACAGAAAGGAATTAAAAGCGAATATCTCTTCTGTACTCCTACCGGTGAAATGATTCATCCTCGTGTTATACGTAATAAATGGCAAGAATGGCGTGAAGCTCATAGTATTAATATTACTCTTCACGAATTGCGGCATACCTATATCACCTATTCACGATTAAGAACCAACATCAAGCTTGAAGATTTAAAGTCTGGATATGGTCACGCTAAGAAAATGGATACTGACGGAACCTATGTACATGATATAGAATTGTCGTTACCGGAAGAACAAGAAAAGCTTGAGAAGGACACAGCGATTGCAAGTGAAATAAATAATGCCTTTACAAACATCTTGCACGCAATGCCAGTGAAAGTGACAGTGCAGAAAAAACAAAAAAGCCTGTAACCCTTTGTTATCAGGTATTACAGACTTTATATGGCGGAGAAAACTCTCTCCGCTTTTCATAGTTGCTATAAAAAAGTCGCACGTTGCGGTGCGGCTTTTTTGGCGGAGAGAGTGGGATTCGAACCCACGGTAGACTCTCATCTACGCCGGTTTTCAAGACCGGTGCCTTAAACCAGCTCGACCATCTCTCCAGGAAATCGTTATAGCTATGCTATTTTACAATGCATGCCTGTAGATGTCAATTATTGTGTTGGCATTTCATTCGCATACACGGTCAAACTTCATTGGCATTCATTTACCGAATTCAATCGCCAGACTGATCCTTGAGGATTCGTTCTCCCCTACCTAAACAGCTTCCATTTTCTCATTCTGAACGGGGCGGCTTCTAAACAGAATATCGCTATTTTCATTTATCTGATTCTTCGTCTTCATTCAGCCAGCAGGTCAGTTGCGACGACTTCACTTCTGAATGAAG
>CAZJXH010000432.1:0-1774 GCA_964549475.1 uncultured Oscillospiraceae bacterium | reverse complement strand
CTGCTGGTCATTGATCAGTCCGGTATTCAGATCCGCATCAATAGCCATCTGTTTGCCCGGCATGGCGTCAAGGGTGAACCTTGCCGCTACTTCGGACACTCTTTCGGATCCTTTGGTGATAACGATAAACTGGATCAGAACGATGATGATATAGATGATGACTCCGACGGCAATATTCCCGCCGATAACGAATCCGCCGAATGTTTTGATCACCGCGCCCGCTTCGCCGTTGTTTCCCAGGATCAGACGGGTGGAAGAGATGTTGAGAGCCAGCCGGAACAAGGTCAGCACCAGCAGCAAGGGCGGGAATACGGAGAATTCCAATGCCTCCTTGGTGAAGATCGCCATGAGCAGAACCATAAGAGCCACACTGATGTTGATCACCAGCAGAAAGTCCAGCAGCATGGCGTTTAATGGCACGATAATCAGAACGATAATCAATAAAATCCCTATTGCTGCAAGAACATCTGAAAATTTCATGTTGACTCCTTTCTTTTTATCTGAGTTTTTTCATTTTTGCAACATACGCCAGCACTTCCGCCACCGCCTGGAAAAGGTCTGTCGGGATGGCTTTGCCCACTTGTCCGTTTGCATAAAGGGAACGGGCCAGGGGGACGTTTTCAATGGTGATGATATGATGTTCTTTCGCTTTTTCTTTTATTTTCTGAGCGAGATAATCCTGCCCTTTCGCCAATATGACGGGCGCTTTGTCTTTCTTGGCCTGGTAGCGGAGGGCGACGGCGAAGTGCGTGGGATTGGTGATGACAACATCGGCTTTCGGGACATCGGCCATCATTCGCATCATGCTCATCTGACGCTGTTTCTGCTGGATCCGGCTTTTCGTCTGTGGATTGCCTTCGGATAATTTATTTTCTTCTTTCACTTCTTGTTTTGTCATTTTCATTTCCTTCTCGAAATTCCACCATTGGTAGAAAATGTCAAGGGCAGCGATGCCGATCAGGATCGAGACGCATTTGAGGGCGATGGATGTCACGTTTTGGAACAGGACCGGAACCGCTTTGATCAAGGGAAGATGAAGCATGTAAGGGACTTCTTTGATGTCTTTCATGACCTCCTGGCTGATGGCGATAATGATTACGCTGATTTTAAGAATCGATTTGATCATCTCTACCACCGATTTGATGGAAAACATCCGTTTGAATCCACTTAGCGGGCTGATTCGCTCCAATTTCACCTCCAGCGTTTTCGTTGTGAAAAGGAATTTTGTCTGGGTTAATTGAATGGCGATCGTCGCAAGTACGATTGCTGCAAACAATGGCAAAAGGACTTTCAATCCGGAAATAACACCCTGGACCAGTGTGTTCTGAGCGAATGGTATGGTCAGTACATCGGTGGTGATGTTTCCTTCGCTTGACAATGACTGGCGGACGATGTCGCTCATGTTCTGTCCGATGTAATTCCCGAGCAGTTTCAATGCGAACAGGATTACAAGTAGAATCAGTCCGGTTGACAGGTCATGGCTCTTCAGGATATTCCCGCGCTCCCGTTCGTCTTTGCGCTTTTTGGGTGTCGCTTTTTCTGTTTTTTCTCCAGATTGGCTCATGCGATTCCCCCCAATCCAATGGCGACTTGTTCCGATGCGGTAATCATTTTTTCAAATACGCCGTCGCAAAAACCGATATACACCGGCTGCAGCAGATACAGGACAAAAAAGCCCGCGGAGCTTTTGCACGGAATGCCCGGCAGGCAGGCATTCAGCCGGGGAATGGCAGGGGTAAGGATTCCACACACCGACCCCATAACCATTGTCCCC
>CAZJXH010000431.1:0-1778 GCA_964549475.1 uncultured Oscillospiraceae bacterium | reverse complement strand
GCAGGATTCCTCCGGAGAATTTCCCTGCAAACGCACCGATCCCGGGCAGCAAAAGCAAGAATCCGCCGGTTCTCCATGCCATGGGAACCATTCCGCCGGCGAAAGAGCGAATCACAACCGCCGCCAGTGCGAAAAGAAGAATTGCTGCAAAGGGCCGATCGGATGATATATCGAACAGACAAGGTGTCACCGATTTCGTCTGATGTGTAAAAAGCAGGATCAACAGGATCGACACCGTCATCAGAAAGAGTGGAAGATATCCTGCCGGCATTCCGCTTTTGCCTGTCATTGTACCAAGTGCGACACCCAGTGCACCAGTCGAAACAAAAATCCCGCTTCGAGTCATTTTGCCTTCAGCAAATCGTAAAGAATCCACCCCTCCGCCTATGTGAAAACAGGCATTGCCAAAAGCACACAAGCATAGTGCAAGCCAAGTCCATGACCAAGGGAAATACAGCACCAGCAGCCCCGACGTCACAATGCCGCACCCGATCACTCCGATGGGTATCCGGGGATGATCATCACAGACAAATCCAATGATGGGTTGAAGACCAAAGGCGATCACATTATAGAGAAGAAACCCGATTGCAACCATATTCAAATCATCCGTGCTATTTCTAAGCCCATGAAACAGGATATAGAAGCAGGTAAAATCGACGCAGAAATGCGAAAAGGCATATGCCATCAAGGATTTTGAATGGCTGCTCATACGCATTCCCTCCTTAAATTTTTGACAAACGGCTACAAATTGTCGGTTTAAATACGGTCAATATAATAATTCCATGCATCTATACTTATACTTATACTTATACTTATATTTATATTTACATCTATATATATTTATTATATTGATTAATTAAATGATTAATTAATTATATCATAATAATTCAATCATCTGTAGACCTTGTCAATTGGAGAATTATTCTGGAAAATTATTCTGGAAATTCATTCTGATAAAGGATTCCGGAAGGCATTTCAGAAAGACGGTTCAGAAACACAATCCTCGCAAAATAAAAAAAGCCTGCAGTTCTCAAGAACGGGCATCCGTTTCCGATGACTGCAAGGCTTTCATTTTTTAAAAGGGATTTATTTTATCGGTTTTACCGGTCTGCCCTCAATGTAACCGCGATAACCCATGGGTGCGAGCTGTATTTTCGGCGCGATATCGTCCGCCCATTCGTAGCCATAGATTTCCGGGTTATAATTTTCTGTCTGTTTCCAAAGATCGGTGATTGCCTCTTCAAAATTTTTGTCATCATAAGGCGGGCCTTGAAAAATAAGCATCTTGCATGCCGGCAGTTCGGTCAGTTCGAACCCGTCCGGAACCGTACCGGCAAAGTCAAGAGGCACTTCAACCCCCTGCGTATAGACGGAAGTGCCTTCCGGCCGAAGGTTTTCAGGCATCCACATTCCAATCGGCTCATAGATTGCTTCCTTGATTCCAGTTAGGATCTCCCAGATATCGCAGCCGACTTCTTCGCAAAATTCAAAATACTCGCTTGCGGTCTTCCCCCTTTTTAGAATCAGTTTTCTTGCCGGACGGTCGATAATCTGTACAAAAATCACTCCTTGTGTTTCACTCATACAATATTCCTCTCTTCTTTGTTTTAGTAGATAAAAATCCCTGATGTCATGCGGCATGAATAATCTCATCGGAACAGGCGCCTGTGAATATTTCTTCGGGGATATGCCAAACTCCTTGGAAAACGCTCTTGTAAAGCCCTCATGCGTGTCAAAAACATAATCAAGAGCGATATCAAGAATGCGATATTTCCCAT
>CAZJXH010000430.1:0-1784 GCA_964549475.1 uncultured Oscillospiraceae bacterium | reverse complement strand
TAAGAACCGTCCCCATATTTCACCCATATTTCCATATGCTTATAACCGCTGGTTATGTTTAATGAATAAAAAGTGACAACTCTTCACTTGTCTCAAGGACCGGCTTTTGCTATCCTATAAATAGCAAAGGCCTTTGCGAGATGATTGTGAATGGAGAAAAGAGCATGAAAATAAATGAAGTGATTCGAAAATATAGAAAGGAACAGAATTTAAGACAGGAACAAATTGCCAATTATCTGGGGGTGACCGCTCCGGCGGTAAAGAAATGGGAAAACGGGATTTCGTATCCGGATATCACCTTGCTGGCACCCCTTGCCCGTGCTTTAAGCATTGACCTGGATACGCTGCTATCCTTTAAAGAAGATCTGACAGATAAAGAAATCGATCAATTAGTGAAAGAAGTCTCTGAAACCATCGATAAGGACGGGTATGAGCAAGGATTTGAAAAAGGGGACAGACTGATCAAAGAATATCCTAATTGCGATACCTTGATTCTTCACACGGCGCAAATTCTGAATGCTTTTCTAAAGATAAAAAGCGTTGAAAATCCGGAAGGATATGAAACAAAAATTATCAACTGGTATGGGCTGACTGCAGCCAGCAAAAAAGACGGGATTGCTTCCCAGGCCGCCGTTGCATTAGTGTCATACCATATGTCGAAAGAGGAATACGAAAAAGCCCAGCAGCTGCTGGATAAAATTCCAGCTCCCGGATACGACAAACGAATCATGCAGGCAATGCTGTTTTCAAAACAGGAGAAAAATGATGAGGCCTATGAGATATACGAGCAGATGTTATTTAAAGCATCCAATGAAATAGCAGGAGTATTGCAGATTGTGATTCAAATGCTCTGTCAGGAAAAGAAACTGGAAGAAGCAGAAAGATATGCGGATATGGGGGAGAAAATCGCTGAAATGTTTGATTTGGGCGCGTATACTGCAAGCACCCTTCATTTATTTCTGGCAATAGAAAAACAAGACAAGGAAAAAAGCATTAATATGCTGGAACGGATGGCAGACGGCTTGGAAACGACTGGCGAATACCGTAAATCAACCCTATACAGGCATATGAAATTCAACTGGACATCGGACTTGAGCAATCTTAAAAAGATGATCGGGAAAGGGATGGAAAAGGATAAAACACTTGATTTCGTCCGGAATGAACCAAGATTCAAAAGACTGATGAAACGATTGGAAGAATAAAATCCTGAATGAACAAACCGAAGGAACAAACAAATAGAACCGGAATGCCTTTTGTGGGAAAATATCATTTCTACAAAGGCATATTACATAGTGAAACAAAATCAAGTGACAAAAACGAAAATTTTATTTGCCGCATAAACGAACAAATGTTTGCATTATGTACATTTTCATGTTAAAATAAAAAACATAATATTGAAAACGGTTAATATACATGAATGCGAGGCGGGACTATGGCGACTTATAAAGAAATAACCTGTTCAACTGCTTGTAATAAATTAAAAAGAAAATTTCCTTTCGCATGGGACCTAAACATCTACCGCGGTTGTGAACATGGCTGCAAATACTGTTATGCGATGTACTCACATAATTATTTAGGCTCGGAACAGTATTTTGAGGACATCTATATAAAAACCAATATTGCGGAACATCTGGAGGAACAGCTTCGAAGCCCAGGATGGAAGCACGAAATCGTCAACATCGGCGGCGTTACCGACAGCTATCAGCCCATTGAGGCAAACTGCAAGCTGATGCCTGATATTCTGCAACTGATGATTAAATACAAGACACCCTGTATCATTTCCA
>CAZJXH010000429.1:0-1795 GCA_964549475.1 uncultured Oscillospiraceae bacterium | reverse complement strand
TGGATGGCAGCGTGGGGCCGCTGACGTGGGGGAGCTTGACGAAATCACTGGCACCACCACCTACGCCTACGCCTTCATTAAACTCGACAGAGATATTAATACAACAGCAAATAACTAAGGCAGTGATCAGATTAACGTGCCAAGCTGCAGATCAGCTGGTAAAAGTGGCAGAAGCTTATCTACAGGAAGAATATGCACGAGAATTTCAAAGAGGAATTCAAGCATTTCAATTTGCAGCTGGCGTATCTTTGTTTTTTACACCAATAGCTAGTGCTTTTAGTCAAAATGGATTTTCATTTAAAAACTATTTTTCTTCTAAGGGAGCGGGTAAGGCTGTTTCACAAGATGTAAAAGTACTTGGAAGATTGCCAGATACTGCTGTAGCAAAAGATTGGGCAGGACATGACGTATTAAATATTAAAGATTGGACAATTACGAAAAATGATGCTTGGGTTAATGAAGGAATAGCAAATAAGCAAAGCTTTTATACAGCGTCACCTATTACTAAGGAAAATTTATGGGATAATATTGCAGGTAGAGAAACTGTATATGCAAGAGAATTAAGAATGCTAAAAGAAGCTGGATATGTTAAGCAGGGAAATTATTATATACCACCCAAATAATCCATATAAGGAGTTAATAATGAGTATCATTGCGAAACTAGATGAAATATTGAAAAAAGTAATAGAAATAGGCTATTGGAAGTTACCTATTCCGTCGGATGTAGATAATGATATCGCTGCGTGTATTAAGAGCTATCAAACATTAACAAGTGATATGAAAACAAGTTTTAGGAAGGATGTTAATAATGATTTAGCAAAGTTGTTATTGTACTTTAGCGAAAGAATGGCAACACTTTCTTTAAGAACAAAAGACCAAGGTATATTTCAAATAGGGTTATATGCATTAGATGCAATAAATGGAAGAATTGATATCAGAGAAATGCTGGTTATTATCTCTTTATATTATGATGTGCATGTTAAGAATAAGCTAACATTTGATGAAATCATAAAAAATAAAGAATCAATAGTAGAGATTGTTCAATCATTTTTGAACAGAAGTGAGGAAGACAAATCCCTACTTGCAATGGGATACGTTGTTGAAACTAATGAATCGAAAGAGGTAACTTATAAGAGGACTTGGTAATGTACAGCTTTGATAAATACGGTAATCTGCAAAGTATAACTCCGCTGGTGACTCCATTGTGGCAAATCCAGCATAAAAAAACAATATTCCGCACGAAAAGTTATGCCATTCCGCAATCCCCGAACGGCTTTGCCGGTCGGTGTTTTCCGGCTTTATGCCGCGAAAGCGGCATAAAGCCTTTAACCTGCTATTCAACAAAAGGTTAAAACAGGGGAAGTTGATGATTTTTACAAGGGGTTGATATATAAAGGATAGTGCTTTTTAAATAGATGATTCAAATATGCTTTCGAATATAACGCCTCCGGCAACTTGACAACAAAAAAGAACAGCGGCACGACTCAGATGTCCTATGCCTACGACGCGTTGAACCGGATGAGTAGCTCCACCCCGGCAGGCGGGACCGCCACAACCTATACCTATGACGCGATCGGACAACGCATCGGCAAACAGACAGGCACTGCAACGACAAAGAGCCTGTGGGAAAAAGGGCGCATCGTCGAGGATTTTTTCTCAACAGGCAGCAACACAAGCGAGAACATTTATGTCCAGGGATTATCGGAGGAAGGGACGATAAAACCCTATCTGGATGGGAATGGGAATACCTCTTTTACCAATTTCCATCTGAATTCCTATAATATCAACGGGGATG
>CAZJXH010000428.1:0-1796 GCA_964549475.1 uncultured Oscillospiraceae bacterium | reverse complement strand
CGCCGCATTGGGCGCACTTCTTCTTGCAACAGTGCCTGTCGCCGCTAAAACATATTCACTGCGGACTCTGGACGCTTTCTCACGGATCTCTTCGGGGGAGTTCTCATCGATAACCAATTGAATTTCTCCGCTGCGGTCCCGAAGAGAAATGAAAGTCAATCCACCCAGATCTCTTTGTTTGTGGCACCAACCCATCAAAACCACTTCACGTCCGATATCTTGAGTCGTCAGTTCCGCACACCGCATTGTTCTTTTCAATCCTGTCATTGCCTCGGCCATTATTTTTCCTCCCAAATAAATGTAAATATAACATTATTGTGATCTATATTTTGATCTGTATTATGATCCGCATTATAATCTACTGTCAGTTTCATTTCATTGAGACCATCGATCAGACGGTCATCCACTGTACGTTTCTGCATATTGCGAAGCTTGATCGTTCCGCTTCGCAGTTCTTCTTCACCGATAACGGCAACATAAGGAATATTCAGTTTGCTGGCATATTTCATCTGCGCATTGAGGCTCCGGTTCATCAAATCCGTCTCGGTCCTGATTCCACCGTCACGAAGCTGATTGCAGAACGATTTTGCCGCATCCGCCGCTTCTTGCCCAAGATTTGCAAAATATATCATTGAAGGTTCCGGCTTTTGAATCACAATCTCCTGAGCGTCAATCTCCATGAGAAGCCGTTCCAGTCCAAGGGCAAACCCGATTCCAGGTGTTTTTGCTCCTCCAAATTCTTCGATCAGGCCATCGTACCGGCCACCGCCGCAAATCGTCCCCTGTGTTCCAACATGCTCCGATACAAACTCAAACACGGTCTTCGTGTAATAATCCAGTCCCCGGACGATGTTCTTGTCAATTTCGTAGTTGATATTCAAAATCCTCAGATTCTTCTCCAATGAAACGAAATGCGCTCTGCAATCTTCGCAAAGGTTGTCCAGCAGCGCCGGTGCATCCTTTGTTATGGACTTGCACCGCTCCTCTTTGCAGTCGATGATTCGAAGAGGATTCTTGTCGAAACGTTCTTTGCACGTACCGCACATCGCGCTGATGTGTGGCTTCAAATATTCCCGCAGAATTCGGTGGTACTCCTTGCGGCAGATCGGACATCCAATGCTGTTGATCTTGATTTTCGTATTGCGAAGGCCCATTTTTTTAAAATACTTCGATAAAAGGCAGATAATTTCCGCATCAATCTCAGGACCATAAGCGCCGAACGCTTCCAGGCCCAGCTGATGGAATTCACGATAGCGGCCTTTCTGTACATTCTCATAACGGAAGGCGGTAATATCATAAAAAAGCTTGATAGGAGCCGGGAGGGATCCCATTCCATTTTCGATGAAGCTGCGCGCCACTCCGGCTGTTCCTTCCGGTCTCAGCGAAATGCTGCGTCCCCCCTTGTCATTGAAAGTATACATCTCTTTCTGCACGACATCAGTAGTGTCACCGACACCCCGTTTGAAAACTTCGGTACTTTCGAAGGTCGGAACTCTGATTTCACGGTATCCGAATTGTTCACAAACCTCTTTATATGTTTTTTCGGCGTATTGCCATTTATATATCTCTTCCGGCAAGATATCTCTGGTACCTTTTGGTGCCGTGAATTTATTCATTCTATGTCCTCCAAAAACAAGTATCGAAATATGATGGATCATGCTATCCAATAACAAGAAAGCATATCTTTACATCCCTTGATTATACAACAGATTCCCTGGAACTACTATACTCTCTTTTTAAGGGTTCTTTGCTTAACTCCGTGAAAAGTTAATATGAAAATGGAATAGGACAAGAAA
>CAZJXH010000427.1:0-1814 GCA_964549475.1 uncultured Oscillospiraceae bacterium | reverse complement strand
GCTTGCCCTTTTCTGAAATGAGAAGCGCAGCACAGACGTCCTGTTTATTATCAATCGAAATATAGTTTATGTGAGGGACAATTATGAACAGATTTTTTGTTGGGAAAAGCGCCATAACCGATGACAGAATATTAATTACTGATCCGGAGGATGTCAAACACATTTTTAAAGTGCTGCGCTCTATGCCCGGGGATCTTATTGAGATATCGGACAGCCAGGAATTTGAATATACAGCCAGAATAGTCCTATGTAATCGAGATACTGTTGAACTGGAGATCATAAATAAACAGGTCTTTATGCGTGAGCCGACGGTGCTGGTTGATCTTTACCAAGGAATACCAAAACAAGGGAAAATGGAAATGATCATTCAAAAAGCCGTAGAACTGGGCGGTAATGCAATAATACCGGTATTTATGGAAAGATCTGTATCGACGGATAAAGGAAATGGCGGGCAAAAGGCCCACCGGTGGCAGAAGGTATCCGATGAGGCTGTAAAACAATGCAAGAGAGGAATCATTCCCATTGTTGAAATGCCCATTCATTTTTCCGATATGCTATTGCGTTTAAAAAACTATGATCTGATATTGTTTCCGTACGAAAACGAGAGAGACTGCAGTATCAAAAAAGTGCTGCGGGATCTGAAAATAAAACCTCGCACCATTGCAATAATCATAGGACCGGAAGGCGGTTTCTCGGACAATGAAGCGGACCGCCTCGTCGAGGCCGGCGCAGCCTGCGTGACTCTGGGTAAGACTATTCTTAGGACTGAAACAGCTGGATCTGCAGCCATTGCCATGGTCATGTACGAGCTGGAGTTATAAAAAAGGAAAGGCAAGAAGTTGTTATGAACACAAATAATGTCGAAAGACAGCAAAAACGGCTATCGATCATGACCCTTGGATGCAAGGTCAATCAATATGAAACCCAGGCCATCAAAGAACAGTTTATAGGCCTGGGCTATTCTATTGTTGAAGAAGGCGGTATTGCTGATATATATATTATAAACACCTGCACTGTAACAGGTTTATCGGATCGAAAATCCAGGCAATACATCAGACGGGCCAAAAGACTCAATCCGGAAGCGATCACCGCCGTAATCGGCTGCTATGTTCAGATTAATCCGGAAAAGGCTGCGGAAATAGAAGGGGTGGATATAGTATGCGGAACCAATGAAAAAAGCAGTCTGCCAAAATACATCGAAGAATATTTGGCCGATCATCAAAAGATGAGCAAGGTCCATGCTTTCGAGACCCTAACAGAGTATGAGGAAACAGGCGTCATCACATCCATGGAATCAAGAACCAGAGCGTTCGTTAAAATACAAGAGGGTTGTGATAAATTTTGCACGTACTGCATCATGCCCTATGCAAGGGGAGCCGTCAGAAGCCGGGAGGCCGAGGCGATTGTTGAGGAAGCCGCCAGTCTTATTGCGAAGGGGTTTCGGGAGATTGTCCTTACAGGCATCAATACTGCCCTTTATGGTCATGAAAAAGGGGCTCTGGGACTGAGAGAGGTGGTCATGGCGATAGACGCCCTGCCGGGTGATTTCAGAATCAGACTGGGATCGCTGGAACCAACAGTCATCGATGCTGCGTATGCAGCTTCACTGCTGGGAATCAAAAAATTATGCCCCCATATGCATCTGTCCCTGCAAAGCGGCAGCGACGGGGTGCTATCTCGGATGAACAGACACTACAGTGTCAGTGAATATATGGAAATTGTCAACATACTGAAACAAAAGGATGCCGGCTATGGACTCACCACCGATATCATCACTGGATTTCCCGGTGAAACAGAGGAAGACTTTGCCAAAT
>CAZJXH010000426.1:0-1819 GCA_964549475.1 uncultured Oscillospiraceae bacterium | reverse complement strand
AACCGTCCCCAATCTGTATACTAAAATGGGGTCAGCCCAAACCGTCCCCATGTTTACCTATGTTTAAAACAGGGACTCGACAAAAGAATCCGGATCGAAATCCACAAGGTCTTCTGCTTTTTCTCCCAGTCCGGCCAGAATAATCGGAAGATTCGTCTCATAAGCGACAGAAACAGCCACTCCTCCTTTTGCATTGCTGTCCAGCTTGGTAATAACGATACCGGTGACATTCATGACCTCGCCAAACACTTTCGCTTGTACAATCGCATTCTGACCTGTGGTTGCATCAATGACCAGTAAAGACTCGTAGGCTGCGTCCTTTGCTTCCCGCTCGATGATTCGTTTGATTTTCGCTAATTCATCCATTAAATTCTGCTTGTTATGCAGTCTTCCCGCAGTATCAATAATCAAAACATCCGCATTTCTGGACAATGCCGCATGAATCGCATCATAAACCACAGAGGCCGGATCGCTCCCTTCTTCGTGTGCAATCACCGGAGTCCTTGTCTTGTCTCCCCAGTGTTTCAACTGCTCGATTGCCGCCGCGCGGAATGTGTCTGCCGCTGCTAACATCACTTTCTTGTTCTGTTGCTGGAAACGCAGGCACAATTTGCCTGCTGTGGTGGTTTTGCCGGTTCCATTCACTCCAACCAATAAAATGATATTTAATTTTTGATCGGCCAATGTCAATTTTCGGGATTCACCAAGAATCCTCCGCATTTGGGCTTTCAGCGTTGATAAAACAAATTCCTTGCTCTTATCCCCGTTTTCTTTCATCGATTTACGCAGATTCTCAATCAGCTTCGTTGAACAGGCCACACCGACATCCGCCTGAACCAAGACCATTTCCAGCTCATCCAGCATGGATTCGTCGAAATAACCCATCGAAGCGGAAATCCGATTGACATTCCCCGCAATATATTCTCTTGTTTTGATCAGTCCTTTTTTAAAAACATCCAGCATTCCCATAGATCAATACGGTGTCCTTTCTAGCAATAATTATCGATATCTGCACATTACCGGTTTCCTTCTTTTTCTTTCGGCGCTTGGTTTCTAGTCGCTTAGCCGCATGGACAGAATCTTGGATATGCCGCGTTCCTGCATCGTCACTCCGTAAAGCATGTCCGCAGCCTCCATCGTCCCCTTTCGATGCGTAACAAGAATAAATTGCGACTCATCGGAATAATTGCGAATATATTCTGTAAATCGAACAACATTGGCATCGTCAAGCGCCGCCTCGATTTCATCCAGGACACAAAACGGCGATGGCCGAAGCTTTAAAATCGAGAATAAAAGAGCAATGGCGGTCAGGCAGCGTTCTCCGCCCGACAGGAGAAGCATGTTCTGCAGTTTCTTCCCTGGCGGCTGCGCATGAATGTCAATATTGCAGGTCAAGACGTCTTTTTCATCCTCCAGGATAATTTCCGCCATTCCTCCCCCGAACAATTCAGAAAATACCACTTTAAAATTTTCATTGATAATCTTGAAATGATCCAGAAACTGTTTTTTCATTTCATCATTGATTTCTTCAATCATGATGATCAATTTTTTCTTTGCCGTATCGATATCGTCATATTGTTTTTTTAGGAATTCATATCGTTCCGATACTTTCGTATATTCTTCGATGGAATTGACATTGACATCCCCTAACTCTTTCATCTGCTCTTTAATTTCATTAACTTTATGCTGCGCCGTTGTGGTGTTTTCGATTTTTACACGCCATTTTTGCGCATTGTCGAAGGTAAGCTCATACTGTTCCCATAATTTGTTTTTTATTTCGTCCAGCCCGGTTTCCATCCGGCCTTTTTTTACTTCGGAT
>CAZJXH010000425.1:0-1871 GCA_964549475.1 uncultured Oscillospiraceae bacterium | reverse complement strand
GGCAATCCGTTATGGACACTCGAAATGGTGCGGGAAACAGGAATTGAACCTGCACGACCTTGCGATCACTAATACCTGAAACTAGCGCGTCTGCCAATTCCGCCATTCTCGCGGGCAAGGATTATGATACAATAGACAAATGAAAATTGCAATAGTAAAATAAGAATTAAATAAAATATTATTCTTATTGAAACCTATTCTATTGATATTTAGGCTATAATAATCAGGCTTATATTAAAATAAGGAGAACATTGATGAATAAGAAAACAGTGGAATTCCAATCACTATTAAAGAATAAAAAAGTGGCCGTGCTCGGAGTTGGAATCAGCAACAAACCGCTTATCCGATACATCGCCGGGTTTGGCTCGATCATTACCGCGTTCGATATGGCGGAGGAATCAGACCCTTTTATTCAACAGACGAAGCAGGAATTTCAAAACGAATCGATTGAATTGACCTGGTCTTGCGGGAAAAACTATCTCGAACAGCTTCATGGATTCGACATTATTTTTAAAACGCCGAAAATCCGGACCGATCTGCCTGAATTGATCCGCGAAAGAAGCAATGGGACCATCATCACCTCCGAAATGGAGGCGTTCATGGAATGCTGCCCGTGCAAAATGATCGCTGTCACAGGCAGTGATGGAAAAACCACGACAACAACGCTGATCAGCTTGATTTTAAAAGAAGAGGGCTACACCGTCCATGTGGGCGGCAACATCGGAACCCCTCTGTTGAATCAGCTGGATTTGATACAAGAAACGGATTTTGTCGTTCTTGAACTGTCAAGCTTCCAATTGCAGTCCATGCGGAAAAGCCCGGATGTCGCTGTCGTAACCAATGTCTCGCCCAATCATCTGGATGTGCACAAAGATTATCAGGAATACATTGATGCGAAAAAGAATATTTTCCTTTATCAGGGGCTTTTAGGGAAAGTTGTCCTGAATTTTTCAAACGATATTACGAATAATTTTGCACGAGAGGCGAGAGGAGAAGTCGTATGGTTTCAAAAAAAGGATGCGAACGGATATTATTACGATAAATCATCGATGTATTTTCCCTCCCATCATTCCATACCCAGGGATCAGATCTTGCTGGTCGGCACGCATAACGTAGAAAACTATTGCGCCGCTATCGCAGCGGTCCAAAACGATGTTTCATTCGAATCGATCCAAACGGTCGTTCGAAGCTTTCAAGGAGTGGAACACCGCATTGAATTCGTTCGTGAGATAGGCGGCGTGGCGTTTTATAACAGTTCGATTGATTCCAGCCCTACTCGGACGAAAGCTACGTTAAAAGCCTTCCAGGAGGCCGGAAAGAGCGTGGTTGTCATTGCGGGCGGAAAAGATAAGAATTCAGATTATACCGGCCTGGGCGAAGCCATGCTTCAGGTCAGCCGCAAAATCATCCTATGCGGGCAGAACAGCCCAATGATCCGAGAAAGCATTGAAAAAGCGATGGACGAAAGAATTTTGTCGAAAACATTCAATTCAAACGATAAATCATCAAAACGTCATGACATCCTTCTATTTGAAGTGAATTCTTACGAGGACGCTGTAAACAAAGCGAGAGAAGTGGCAGAAAGCGGGGAGTGCGTCGTTCTGACTCCAGCAGGCACAAGCTTTGACCGATTCCGCAATTTCGAGGAGAGAGGAAACGTATTTAAGTCATTGATACAGGCATTGTAGGCAATATTAGCCAATTGGATCCTGCTCCATATTTATTTTTTCCAATGATCAAATAACACTTGACGTAACGGACTTCTTTGTATATAATTTCCCTTGTCACTTTGAAACGACATTGTCGGCAACGAGACGGGCCTTTAGCTCAGTTGGTTAGAGCAACCGGCTCATAACCGGTCGGTCCGGGGT
>CAZJXH010000424.1:0-1876 GCA_964549475.1 uncultured Oscillospiraceae bacterium | reverse complement strand
TCTTTTATAATTGAGAAGCTGATTTTCCCGTTCCCAGGATTCTGGATTATGACACCATTTGCACTGCATATTACAGCCTTTGAAAAATACAACGGTCCGGATGCCGGGACCATCCACAAAAGAATTGCGTTGAATATCAAAAATTCTGCCTTTCATATGATAACAGTTCCTTTCTGACGGGCATGTCCGACAAATCAGATTGCGGCGCCATCGCCTCCGTCCGCAACAACCGTATGCCCACAGATAATTTCACCATAATCGCTCATCAAGTAAGCGGCAAGCTCGGCAATCTCATCCGGATGAATGAATCTCCCGATTGCATGTCTTTCGTACTTATCGTCTATGTTTTTAGCATAACTGCTGATCATGGATGTAAAGGTCGCTCCGGGGGCTATCCCGTTAATGATGATTCCTTTGTTTCCGAATTTTTTACCGAAAGTGCGGGTCATCGCTAAAAGACTTAGTTTTGAAATACCATAAGGACCGGCTATGTTCATACAGGCTGCGTTGGAAGATATGTTCAGTATATTTCCTTTGACTTTGTTTTCCAGCATAAAATCAACCGTATTCCGCATCATAAAAAATGCCGCTTTTAAATTTGTATCTGTCAGCATATCCCATTCTTCCTCGGTCACATCCCAGGGTTCATAGCCTCTGCCTGCAAATTCGGGACTTATGGCTGCATTATTGACCAATCCGTCCAGCCCTCCCATCATGCTAGCGGCCTTATTAATATTATTCAAGCAGACAGACAGTGCGGAAGCATCCCACTGCATGATCGACAAATTTTCTGAATCTATTTTTTCCTTTGCATTTTCCAGCTTTTCCAACGTGCGTCCCGTTATGACAACTTTCGCCCCGCTGCCGATCAGTCTTTTGGCTATCGCAAAGCCGATTCCGCTGCCACCGCCTGTAACAAGGATTTTATTACATCTTAATTTCATGTTCTTTCCCTCCCCAAAGTAATGTAGATTTTATAAGTGATGTTCTGTTCTGTGTACGATCTCGTTTTGCAGTTCTTTATCCAGCAAGGTGAAAAAGCCGGAATATCCAGTCACTCTGACGCGGAGATTTCTATAATATTCCGGATTTTCCTGCGCTTCTATCAAGTCTTCCGCAGAGACATAATCGGGCTGCAGCTGTAATCCGCCCAGTTTGAAATAGGCTTCATATAAATGCGCAAGTTTTTCGATTTTTTCACCGGTATTAGCAATATTTTTATCAAATTTCAAATTTACGGCAAGAGGCCCGATGAAGGTGGTGAAATCAACCTTAGCAACCGACTTTAGATAGGCGGTTACCCCGCTTGCATCTTTGCCGATACCCGCCGACATGGCAGATGCAAAATAATCTCCGTCATATCTTCCGTCGGGCGTGGCCTTGGTTAGTCTTCCCATAGTGACATTGGATAAATTATAGCCGATATAGGTACCGAATCGAAATGCTCCTCCTTTTTTAGGCGTTCTCATCTTTGAAAGAGTATGCAATGTAGAAACCACCATAGCGGCTATATCATCTGCCGGATTATCATTGCCCCAGAATATGCCGCTTTTCAGTATTTGCAAGCGGATATCCTCAAAACCAGTCCAGTTTTTATGAATCATTTCGGATAATTCCGGCAAGCGGAACTTTTTCCATTCATAAACAAAATATTTCACGACAGAAAGAGAATCCACCAGATTGGAAAACCCGTTGCAGGACCAGTTGCTTGCGGAATATTCCGCGCCGCCCGCCGTAATGGAAGTGGCCTTTTCAATACAGTCCTCCACGAGTACAGACGTAAGCACATTGATATCTTTTGCCTGTTCATCGAAATAGGCGTCTGCCAGATCCATCATTTTCAGGACATCATTTTTCACATATTCCGTATAGCAGG
>CAZJXH010000423.1:0-1879 GCA_964549475.1 uncultured Oscillospiraceae bacterium | reverse complement strand
AATTCGACGGAGAGTGTATGGGGCAAGAGTGAAGGTGTGTTCTTACTAGACCGGTACCCGGAGCGCAGAACTCACAGAAAGGATTGCGGCACAGGACCCATCGAGCGGTGCCGAACGGGCGGCGAATGAAAAGGTAGGACTCGAAGTTGCGATCGGCGCGTCTGTCGCCGGTGCGAGAGCGATGAGCTGTATGAAGCACGTTGGACTGAATGTCGCAGCCGACCCGCTTTTTACCGCATCCTATATCGGAGTGAACGGCGGTCTTGTCATCGTCACAGCGGATGACCCCGGAATGCATAGTTCTCAAAATGAACAGGATAGCAGAAACTATGCCAAAGCAGCCAAGTTTCCAATGCTTGAACCGTCCAGCAGCCAGGAATGCAAAGATTTCATGATTGCAGCATTCGATTTGTCAGAAAAATTCGATACTCCTGTCGGAATCCGCCTGACTACAAGGGTTGCGCATTCACGGGCTCCGGTGGAGCTTTCGGACCCGCGTTCTGTCGAACGGAAGCCGTACAGCAAAGATATCAGTAAATATGTAATGATGCCCGGAATGGCCATGAAACGGCATCCGATCGTCGAGAACCGCATGATCGGGATATCAAAATTGCCGATGAAGGATGCATTGCATACAGTCGAGATGAATTCAACGGATCTGGGAATTATCACATCAGGAATTTCTTATCAATATGCAAGAGAAGCGCTTCCCCATGCCTCCTTTTTAAAACTTGGGATGGTGTGGCCGATCAATATGGAAATCATCCGTAATTTTGCGAAAAATGTCAAACGCCTCGTCGTGATTGAAGAACTGGATCCGTTTATCGAAACCGCGATCCGGAGCAGCGGGATTCCGTGTGATGGGAAGGAATTATTCACGCTTCTCGGTGAATATTCTATTTCGATGATCCGCAAGGCCCTGTCGAACGAAAAAGATCCGGACAAGGCTATTCAGCCGGCCTCTTTGAGCGAAGCGCCCGGAAGACCTCCTGTCATGTGCGCAGGATGTTCACACAAGGGACTGTTCATGGCGTTGAACCGTCTTGGCGCGATTGTTACCGGTGATATCGGCTGTTATACCCTTGGCGCGCTTCCTCCGACGAATGCGATGGATATCTGTGTATGCATGGGTGCATCGATCGGCATGGCGCACGGCATCGACAAAGCAACCGACCGGGCGCTTTCCTCCAATACCGTCGCCGTCATCGGAGATTCTACCTTTTTGCACTCGGGCATGACCGGACTGGTCAATGCAGTATACAATCAGAGCCAGTCGACGATTATCATTCTGGATAACTCCATTACTGGAATGACTGGACACCAGCAGAATCCCAGCACAGGGATGAATATACGCAATGCCCCGGCTCCGGCGGTTGATCTGAAAGCCCTTTGCGAAGCGATCGGCGTGCCGAGCATCCGGATTGTGGATCCCGCAGATACCTTTGCCACTCAGAAAATCATCGCCGAAGAAATGAAAAAGGAATGTGTGTCGGTTGTCATTGCACGCAGACCCTGCGCTCTGATTCCGAAAGGAAAGGGAACGAAGGATTCAAAGGCGGTTGTGGACAAGAGCAAATGTATAAAATGCAAAGCCTGTCTGCGCTCCATGTGCCCTGCGATCTCCACGGACGAAGAAGGCGCGATTCTGATCGACCACTCCTCCTGCAATGGCTGCAGCCTTTGTGTAAACCTATGTAAATTTGATGCCATGACGATCGGAGGAAAAACAAATGAATAAAGAAATCAATATTGTCTTAGCCGGTGTTGGGGGACAAGGAACCCTGGTCGCCGGGAAACTGCTGGGGATCATTGCAGTGAAAATGGGGTGGGACGTCAAGGTCTCAGAAGTACATGGCATGTCGCAGCGCGGCGGAAGTGT
>CAZJXH010000422.1:0-1885 GCA_964549475.1 uncultured Oscillospiraceae bacterium | reverse complement strand
TTTCTCCTTCATACCGGAATTTACTTCCCAGTGGAATTTACTTTTTCATTCAACCTCTAAAACTTATGTTATCCGACGAGGAAAATTTCTGTAGGGCAAGGCGGTGGATAATTGACACCAACGCAGCCATACTGGAATTTAACCGGCGGTATCATATGGAATTAGAGTTAACAAAGTACTAGTCATAAACAAAGCGATTTTACTATTTTTTAACTATATTTTTTGTTGATTTCAATCTTATTTTCCGATAATTCTTTAGCTATGCTACCCACTATTGCTCTGAATTTCAATTTTTCAGGGCTGTTTCATCGAAGACATGGAATTTTTCAGTGTTTTAGTATATAATAGCGAAAGCGAAACAATAATGAAAGAAGATAAGAATGCAAAATAAATTTTCTGAACTGGGCCTGATGCCTGAAATACTGAAAGCCATTGAAGAAATGGGATTTGTTGAGCCCACCGAAGTACAAAGCCAGGCAATTCCTACTATTCTAGATCATAAAGACGTGATTGTGATGTCCAAGACCGGAAGCGGTAAAACTGCTGTTTTTGGTATTCCCATGCTCCAGATTATCAATCCGGACGAAGAAGGGCCACAAGGGCTTATCCTCACACCGACACGTGAATTGGCTGTTCAGATTGACAGCGACCTGAAGTTGATGTCGAAATATCTTTCCCATAAAACAACGGTTGTTTATGGGCAGCACAGCATGAACGTCGAGGTTCAGTCCCTTAAGAAAGGAACGGCGATCGTCACCGGGACCCCCGGCCGTGTTTTCGATCATCTTCGGCAGGGGAATCTCGTCACAAAGCACATCCGGTTTTTAGTTCTGGATGAGGCAGACCGGATGCTCGACATGGGGTTTTATGGTCAAGTCATCCGCATTGTCAAAGCGCTGCCGAGGAATCGGATCACTCTTCTGTTTTCGGCTACCATCCCCGCCGAGGTTCAACGGATCAGCAGGGATTTCATGAGCAATCCGATCATGATTGAGATCGAATCACAGACCATGACTGTGGATACTGTTCGGCAGGTTTATTACCGTCTCAATCGGAATGAGAAACAGACCCAGCTGAATCGTCTTCTTTTGACCGAACAGCCCGAAAGCTGCATGATTTTTTGCAATACACGGTTCGCTGTCGACCAGGTTCAAAGTTTCTTAAGTCGCAAGGGATATGCCGCTCAATCCCTGCATGGAGATATTCCTCAGGCGAAGCGGATGAAGACGATTGAACAATTCAAAGAAGGAACCTTTCATATTCTTGTCGCTACTGATGTGGCGGCTCGTGGAATCCACATCGACAATCTATCGCTTGTAATCAATTATGATGTTCCTCTCGAAAACGACGGATATGTCCATCGGATCGGTCGGACCGGCAGAGCCGGCAACGAAGGCCTTGCCATTACCCTGGTCACAGGAGATGACATCATGAGTCTTTATGAGATTGAAGAACACACCGGTGCAATGATAACCGAAGCCGAATTGCCTACAGATGCGATACTAGAAGAGCGCAAAGAAAGCGCGGATCAATGGATTCTGGCCAATGCCAATCAACAGCCTTTGGAGCCAAGCTCTTCATCTGCTACACGTTCCGGTTCCAAGCGAGGAAATCCTCGCAGCAAGACTGCTGCGCCTAGATTTTCTTCACGGTCCAATGCCGCCTCATCTCCCCGGGCTTCTTCAGATCCGACTTCACGGAGCTCTTCCTCTGTCCCGCCTCCGCGCCCCCTTTCCAGCACAAAAGATAACAGCAATTTGACAAGCAGCGTAAAACCCATACGGGAAAAAGGGAATCCCGACATGGGTTCAGAAAAATTTCATCCTGCCGCTCCACATATGGATAGGAAAGCCACAGAGAAAAACAGTGAGCTCAAGACTATGAG
>CAZJXH010000421.1:0-1960 GCA_964549475.1 uncultured Oscillospiraceae bacterium | reverse complement strand
CGGAAAGATGCATAAAGTTATTGTAGATGAAGGCAACGCGGATATGATGGTCCTTTATTTTGGATTTAAAAATGCTGTGGAGCAGCAGGAAAAGGAAGTATCTCCACTGACCATTGAAGACTTCATCCAATTTGCAAATGGAACGAATACAACCGCTGCATCTTCCCAGGAAGATAAAATGGATCCGTTTTTAACCATCAAAGGGAAAAGCCGTCAGGATATCGCAAGCATCGTTGAGCGTATTCTGAAAGAAGGCCGAAGCGATGCATACGGGAAAGAATTAATGATGCAGTTTCTGACTATGGAGCTTTTAGTCGCTCTGTCAAGAGGACTCCGGGAAGAATGGGAAGAAAACGTCTGTGTTAAGACAGGGAAAGCGAATGAACTGGTCAAAATCGCACGAGAATTCATTGTAGAACAGCATGATCGGGAGATTTCAGTCGCAGATGCCGCAGCCTATGTATTTTTAAGCCAGGGGTATTTTACCCGCGCTTTCCGGGACGAGACGGGAATGAGCCCGATGAGCTTTTTGATGCAGGTCCGTGTAGACCATGCATGCCGTCTGCTGGAGCAAAAAGAGATCAAGGTCGGAGGCATTGCGCGGCAGGTTGGATTCGCAAGCGCCCAGCGATTTAATGCAGCATTCCGAAAGCATCTCGGGATTTCTCCTATGCTGTACCGTAAGCAGATTCTTGAGTCAAAAAAAGGGAAGTAGCATGCCTCACACCGAATAAAGTGTATCGAAAAATTTGTTGACGCCATCGAATGCCTTGCACCAGAATTACATTAATGATATAATTCAATCAAGGAAAAAGTCATCCTTTTTTGAAAATTGAATAGGAGTTAATACAATCTTATCAAGAGTGGTGGAGGGAATAGGCCCGATGAAGCCCGGCAACCTGCATGAATGCAAAGGTGCCAATTCCTACAAATGTTATTGACACATTTGAAAGATGGGGAATCGATGTTTACAATGAGCCTCTTCTTAAGAAGAGGCTTTATATTTTTATTCGAATACAATCAGTCATGACTTTACACAATTGATAATCGACTAAATTTCAGGAGGCAGATATGAAAAAAGAAAAAATGGGAAAATGGCTGTTTTCATCCGAGTCTGTGACAGAAGGGCATCCGGATAAGATATGCGATCAGATTTCCGACGCTGTTCTGGACGCTATTCTGGCACAGGATCCAATGGCACGAGTCGCATGCGAAACAGCTGTCACCACAGGAATGGTTTTTGTCATGGGGGAGATCACAACGAATTGTTATGTCGACATTCAAAATATTTCCCGCGAGACCGTCCGGAACATCGGATATGACCGTGCGAAATATGGATTTGACTGCGATACCTGTGCGGTATTGACATCAATCCACGAACAGTCACCGGACATCGCGCTGGGAGTGGATGAGTCGCTGGAGCATAAAAGCGGCAATCTGGAAGAAGAATTCAACATTGGAGCTGGAGACCAGGGAATGATGTTTGGATTTGCCTGCTCGGATACGGAAGAACTCATGCCGTTGCCGATTTCACTGGCACATGCCCTATGTTTCCGACTTGCAGAAGCCAGAAAGAACAATATCATCCCATACCTCCGTCCTGACGGGAAATCTCAGGTTACGGTCGAATACGAAGGGCTGACACTGGTCCGTGTGGACACGATTGTCCTTTCCACTCAGCATGGGCCGGAAGTAAGCCATGAGCAGATCGAAGAAGATATCAAACGGGAAGTGATTTTGAAAGTGAGCCCCGCAAAATTTCTTGATGAGAATACAACAATCTATATCATCCCAACGGGACGATTTGTTGTGGGCGGGCCGCAAGGAGATTCCGGCTTGACCGGCCGAAAAATCATGGTAGACACCTATTGCAGTTATTCAAGATACGGAGGAGGCGCTTTTTCCAGCAAGGATCCGACTAAAGTAGATCGTTCCGCAGCCTATGCGGCAAGATACGTTG
>CAZJXH010000420.1:0-1983 GCA_964549475.1 uncultured Oscillospiraceae bacterium | reverse complement strand
CAAGTCCGGATATCATGAACAAACTGTCAAGAAGCATTCTTGCGTTGTATCCTTATGATAAAGATCCGGAAAACAGTTCGGTCGCCAATGTTTTACGGCAATGCATGGAACTGATCGCCAGAACACCGCTGATGATTTCTTATGCGTATATGGCAAAAAAGCATTATTGCGATAAACAAAGCCTGTTCCTGCATGAACCCAGGCCGGAATACAACACCGCTCAGAATATTCTGCACCTCATCCGTCCGACAGGAGAATTCACCGAACTGGAAGCCAGAGTCCTGGACCTGGCGCTTGTCCTGCACGCAGAGCATGGCGGCGGAAACAACTCCACCTTCGTGACCCATGCGGTATCGTCCTCCGGGTCGGATACCTATGCGGTCATATCCGCGGCAATCGGATCCCTCAAAGGGCCCCAGCATGGCGGAGCCAGCGTCAAAGCCTATGATATGATGCAGGATCTGAAAGAGAATGTGAAAAACTGGCGCAGTGAAATTGAAATCGAAGAGTATCTGACCAAAATTCTGAAGAAGGAAGCGTTTGACAAATCCGGACTGATTTATGGAATCGGGCATGCGGTATACACCGTTTCCGACCCAAGAACCAAGCTTCTTAGGGATTATGCACGGGCACTGGCCTATGAATCAGGACGCGAAAAAGAATATGAGCTTTACACAATGACCGAAAGATTGTCTCCGGATATTTTTCACAATGTCAAAAATAACAATAAAATCATCTGCGCGAATGTGGATTTTTATTCCGGATTCATCTATGATATGCTGAAAATCCCGAAAGAACTGTTCACCCCGATCTTCGCGACCGCCCGAATCGCAGGATGGAGCGCGCACCGGATTGAAGAAATCGTGAGCGGTGGAAGAATTCTGCGTCCGGCATATAAATGCGTGAAAAAGCGGAGAAGATACACGAAAATCCAGGACAGAATCGTATCCCGGGAGAAAGCCTAGAACGCTCAAACAGGTTAAGCGATTAATATGAGAGAATAAAAGACAAATTGTTCGGGATGGATTATATCCGTGATTATTGTTAACAATTTGTTTTTTAAGTTGCCTGTATTACTGCTTTATAAAATATAGTTTACGTCGTATAATACAACTATAGATAATGCTTTGATACACATCGTATTATATCATATTAAGAAAGGAGAATTTGTATGTTTCAACAAAATGAGGTAAAAATTTCTGATTCTGAGTGGCTTATCATGCAAGTTATTTGGAACAAATCACCCTTGTATATGGGGGACATCGTCTCTGCTTTAAGCTATACTCCATGGAGAAGAACAACAATTCAAACGATGGTTGCCCGCTTGGTAACAAAGAACGTTATTGCGACGAACCGTACAGGATATGCCTTTTTGTATTATCCGCTGATTTCCCGCGAGGATGCCGTGAATATGTATACAAAATCCTTCGTAGAGCGCGTATATTGCGGAAATGCAGCTGATTTGGTAACAAAAATCGCTGAGAGCGACATGTTGAAGCCGGATGACAAGAAAAAATTAAAGAAATTGTTTTAGCTTTTATTTTATGACAGGCAATAAAAAAAGAAGCAACTTGTTGCTTCTTTTTTTTGGTGACCCTAAGGAGAATTGAACTCCTGACTCCGCCTTGAGAGGGCAGCGTCTTAACCTCTTGACCATAGGGCCGTATAATTGTGCGAGGATGATTATAACATTGCTTATTTTATGATGCAACCCCAAAGCATGAAATAATAAGAAAAATCGTATTAAAATCGGTTTGAAATTCTGCCAGAATCGCACTGAAAATATTTTATGTTATTATATGAAGCATTTTACCGGATATTGACTGTTCAAAAAGAAAAAATAAGGTTAATATGAATATATATGATTATCAAAAATGAATTTAAGAATTGAGAGGTCTCCATCATTGCTTCATGAATATATCGTCATCACGGGTCTTTGACACTTGAATAGATAAAAAATCCTTGAAAGCCTTGGTACAGGCT
>CAZJXH010000419.1:0-1994 GCA_964549475.1 uncultured Oscillospiraceae bacterium | reverse complement strand
TGCAAGGGAGGTGCATTTCATGCAAACATTGATGAAATGCCTAACGATCCATACCCGTTCATAGAGATCGTTTTTCCTCCTGAATATTTCAGTCCGTCTTCTGTCTCTATCCTTTTAATTATTCCTTATTCTACCCTAAAGGTAAAGATTGTGCAACAATCCGGACAAAAAACTTCCCCGAAATAGCACTAAAATTTCATCGTTTTTCTGTTCATTACAACAAGGCAGGCCAGAAACAAGACAAAAAAGGCAAGAGTCTGCGAGCTGACCAGCGGAGCATCCATGAGTCCATGGACAACCATTATCGCAATCATTCCGATTCCTGCGGAAAGATAGGGACGGACAGGAGAATATTTCAATCTTCTGATCGCGGTGATTCCCGCACGCAAGGAGATCCAGAGAAAGGACAGCACACCGAGAATTCCGGTTTCGAGCCATAAATTGATGAAAATATTGTGGCAGTGTATCGAAGAGGTCAATGCGACCGGTGCGTTTTTCGGGATGAGCAGGCGATAGGTGTCAAGCCCGGTGCCTATGACAGGGTTGATCGCGATTTGTTTCAATGCGACATCCCATAGCATGAACCGGTTGTTTATCTCGGATAGAAAGCTTTCAGGTCGCGGAATCAGGTCGCGAAAAATCTCAACCGCTTTCTCCGGAAACAATGCGACCGAGGCCAGGGCAAGGGTCATCGTGCCAAATACAATCACCAGAATCGTCTTTTCACTCATGCAGAGATAGAAAACCATGGCGCCTGCAAAAAAAGCCAGCATTCCGGTCCTGCTTCCAGTAAAATACAGACACAGGATGGATAAAGCCACCGAAAGCGCCAGCCAGATCCGGCTCGATTTTTTCCAGACATGGTAATAAAGCGCGCCGGAAAACATCAGAAGCATTTCCAAAATATAAGAAAAATAATTCGGATTGGAGAAAGAGGAAGAAAGACGCAATTCTGCAGAATAATCAAAAGGGATGCCCCCGGGCTGAGGGAAAATAAAAGCGATCATCGCGAGAGGGAATACAAGCATTGTCGCATATCGCGCGAAATGCAATGCATCTTCCTTCTGCCAGAGGATCTCGATCATTGTCGCAGAGAATAGGATAGGCGCCAGAACAAGGAGCGCAAGCCCCGCACTGATATAATGTCCGTAATAGACCGCCCCGATGACCGCGGACAGCAGAAAGAGGACGCCGGGTATAAAAAAGACGCTTTTTCGCACGATATGCCAAAGCGAAAAAGAACGCTCCGGGCTTTTCCGCCATTCGATGATCAATCCCGCCGACAGGAGGATGATCCCGAACGGAGCGCTGTAATAAGACACTCCGACCATCAGCAGCGTGATGATCATGAGCTTTTTCCGGAATGTCAGCGCAAGAAGGTGAGTCTGGAGCTGATTCAACATCCGAAGCAGAAAGTGGGCCATTTTTTTAAAATAACTGCAATTCATCTGTCAAACGGGCATTCTTTGTCTGTTCGCAAATGGAGGTACGTTGATCCGCCGGAGGAATAGTCCTCGACCGTCTGCCCATTCCCGAATAATTTATACTTATAAGTTACCAGTCCTTCCAGACCGACCGGTCCGCGTGCATGGATCTTGGAGGTGCTGATTCCGACTTCCGCTCCGAATCCGTATCGGAAACCGTCGCTGAACCGGGTGGAACAGTTCCAGAACACATTCGCGGAATCGACCAGGGACATGAACTGTCGGGCGGCGGACTCCTGGCTGGTGATGATCGCTTCCGTATGCCCGGATCCGTACCGGTTGATATGGGCGACCGCTTCTTGCAGGCTGGAGACAATCTTGACGGACACCGTATAGTCAAGGTATTCCGTATGCCAGTTGACAACCGGCTTGCAGTGCAGGATACCGCATGTTTTCTCACAGCCGAGGATCTCGACATGGTTCCTGTCAAAGTTTTCTTTCATTATCGGGAGCAGCCGGGAGGCAGACTTCTGGTGGATTAAAATGGTTTCTGTCGCATTGCATGCGGCG
>CAZJXH010000418.1:0-1998 GCA_964549475.1 uncultured Oscillospiraceae bacterium | reverse complement strand
TATCAAATGCACTGCGGTCATTTAACCCGGACATGGTATTCTGTATCGACTTTTGGGCTTCGGCGCGCTTCTGTCGAGCAATTAAGATGCCTTTCTTGCGGGTGGCTTCCTCAATCATGTTATTCAGCTCTCTTAGGCTGGCCTTGAGGTCATCGGTGGCAGCTTTCTGGGCTTCCCACTGAACGCGATACTGGGCAGCTAATTCTTCATATTCCTTTTTCCTGCCCAGAGCAGCCAGTGCCAGAGTATCATCACCTTTTTCCACCGCTAATTCCGCTCTTTTGATCCATTCAGCCGCCCGGGCTTCCTCCTCATCTAAAGACTTTTTTAGTCTCTTTTCATCGGCAATAGCAGTTGCAACCTCGGATTTGGCTTTATTATATTGCTCATTCATATCGATAATCATTTGGTTTAACATTTTCTCCGGATCTTCAGCTTTATCAATCATATCATTCACATTGGCTTTGAAAAGCGTGCCCAGACGATTCATAATACTCATTGTACCGACCTCCCTATTTACTAATGTGAGTTTAATTTGTTTAATGAGCCACGAGCGATGATGCCATGGTTAATTAATTATTTTTTTCAGAAGACTAAGCTAGTAGGCTGTAGTGCTGGCGCAGAGCCAATCCGATGCTTTCGATGGTGGATTGGAATTCATTCATATCCAGGTTTTCGGCCTGCAGGGTATCAACCAGCAAAACACTATCACCTTCAATAGCATATGCACCATGTAAGAGATCAGAAGCATTTAACTCCAGCAGCTTTTTATAAAATGCCTCTTTGTTTGCGACAGGTATTTCCATAACCTTAACCCGGAATAATACAATCGGCTCTAATAGTACAACAATAATATTATCAATGTGTGCCAGGTCGTCTTCAATCATCCAGGTATTATCGTTTATCTCCTCAAACCCCAGGTTCATATCCAGCATGTATTTTTCAATCCTATTTTTGGTTTCCATATGATACCTCCTTTTTAAAATGGGCAACATATTTATAACATATCTTTCCAGATAGGTTATTTATATATACTAACATATCGCACATTCTGAAAAAAGTACTATTCGCACAGAAAGTGGGGGCGCAGCGATTAGCAAGATACAAAAAAACAGTGTAGGCATCCTTATCCATAAAGATTGAAAAATCGGAGGTATTGTATCAAATTTGACTAAAATGAGTTTTATTTGATATATATGGATAATCATGGTAGAATGAGACGCCGGTACATCCGGTGATCTCATTATTTGGAGGTACAGAGGAATGGTTAAAAATACTCGTTTTATGTTCGGCCTGTTGCTAGGAATTATTACTTTAATAACAGTGGTTTGCCTGCCTCATCAAGTCTATGCAGCAACTACTTACACGCCTGATGACGTGCCAACTGTATATCAGAGTTCTGATGATAATACACCGGTTTCATTCGATTCTCGTATTAATGTACATATAGATGATATGGATTCGTTTCCGCAACAAGTAACCTTAGCCGTGTATTTACCAACAGATGTTAGTATTTCTGGGGTAATGGCGTATTCGATAGGGATTCAGGCCTTATTATCGTCTATGATAAGTGTTACCAAATCATCTACTAACTGTGTCGAAATTACTATTACTACGGACAATAATCTGAGTGGCCCAGGACAGTTTTCGATATTTCTCAATGATTTAATTGTACCACATGGATTAGAAGAGGTACGGGCGCAGATGGTATCGGCTAGTAATGTTTTTCCCAGCGACAGTATTATAATAGGGAAAACGAAATATTCAAGTATTTCTGGACGGGTAGTGGATGCACAGGGAAAACCAGTTAATATGGCGATGGTTCAAGCTGTGCAAGTTGGTGGTGACTCAAAAAATGGCATTACAGATGGAAGCGGAAACTATAGTATTAATATCTTAAAAGATGGAGTGTATAATTTAGAAATGAGGACGCCAAGGACGTCAGATGCGGGATTTGTTCTGAACTATAACAACGTAACTGTTACATCTACAAAAACT
>CAZJXH010000417.1:0-2015 GCA_964549475.1 uncultured Oscillospiraceae bacterium | reverse complement strand
TTTAGAGTGTGTTATTTATAGAAATGGAAGAGAATAATTTGAGAAAAACGAAATTTTTAGTCAGGGCCCGGATTAACACAGTCCTGTCTGCAGTTTATGATTATCCTCTTACTATATTGGAAGCCCCGATGGGATATGGAAAAACCACTGCGGTAAAAAAATTTATTGAAGCAGAAAATTCGCAACCGTTTTGGTTTACTTTCACTGATTTAAGGAATTCAGAAGAGGCCTTTTGGAATAAATTTGCTGATGCAATTATTAAAATTGATACACAAGCAGGGCTTGCCCTAAAGTCCCTTGGTCTTCCTGCCGATGCTCCACAGATGGAAAAGGTTTTGCTGACACTTTCTGATGTGGCGTTCGGAGAAAAGTTTCTCATGGTGCTGGACGATTACCAGCTTGCCCGGGATATGCGGCTGAATAAGCTGATTTTGAGGCTTGCGCAGGAGGAGCTCAATGAACTGCATATCCTGCTTATCACAAGAGACACGACCGGTATTGATTTTGTTGAGCTGCTTTCAAAGGGTCTATGTTGTATATTATCCAGGCAGCATTTGAAGTTCACCCCGCTGGAGATTCAAGATTACTGCCGCATAATGTTTGAGAGTATAACTGATGCAGACTTAAGCAAAATATGTGAATATACCAACGGATGGATTGCATTTATATATATCATTTTACTGGGCCTTGAGAATGGTATTCCCGTAGGCATGAGTACAACCATCGAGGAAATGGTTGAAAAGGCATTGTTTGCCCCTTACGACAGGCAGACGCAGGACTTTCTGCTGAAGCTCTCAGTCATGGAGGATTTCACGGCCAAGCAGGCTGAATTTGTGACAAGAAATGAAAATGCAAAGCTGATTTTAAAGAAACTAAACAGGAAGAACGCATTTGTTTTTTATGATGAAAAAAACAAGACATACAAAATTCATAGCGTTCTTCTTGACTACCTAAGGCTGAAACAGAATTTCACAGCAGAAGAAACCTGTGGATTGTATCGCCGTCTTGGCGAATGGTATCTTGAAAAGCAGGAATTCCAAACAGCTTATGGGTATTTAAACCGGGCCGGACAGACAGACCGCATTCTATCGCATTTGAATAACCCGCAAAACTTCCGGAATGAACTGATCACCTTTGCAGGCTCGGATGAAATGTTTGACAGTACAACCCGTGATATGCTTTTTCGATACCCTTTTGCATATCTGTTGAATATTTTCTATTCCATCATACAGGGTAAGAAAAACGCAGTTCTAGGATGGACGGAACGGCTTGATGAGCTACAGATGCACTACGAAAAACTGGACGGCATCGATGAAAACTACCGAAACCGGGTTTTGGGCGAAACATTGTTCGTCCGCAAATTCACTCTTTTCAATCATCTGACTCAGATAAAGGCTCTGGACAAGGAAATCATCAGGCTCCTGAACGGACAGAATTCCTATATGGCACTTCAGGAGTATGGATATACCTTTGGTTCGCCGCAATATGTTTACATTTATTTCAGAGATGTCGGCAGCTTTAAGACGCTGTCGGATATGCTCGCTGAATATGTGGAATATACCGAGTTTTCAAATGGGTGCGGGACAGGAGGAGATTCTCTGGCTCTCGCAGAATATGCCCTGGAGACAGGGGACTTTGACAAGGTGGAACGAAACAGCCTCCAGGCAATCGAAAAAGCGGAAACCATGTCGCAAACAAGCGTCATTATCTGTGCGAAATTCAGCCTGATACGGCTACGCATCGCCCAAGGAAGGCTCCCTGAGGCTCTGGAGCTGTTGGAGCAAATGCAGCGGGATGTTGGAAAAATCCACAGATCGCTCTACAATACAACCCTCGACCTGTGCAGGGGCTATATTTTTGCAAGTATCTGCCAGCTTGAACAGATTCCGTCATGGTTGCAAATCGGCGATATGGCTTCCGCAAATTTCTACTATCATGGAATTACTTATAATTATCTTGTGTATTTCAAATGTGTATTTGTTAAGAAGAAATAACCCTAACTTGAGCCTTTTTAC
>CAZJXH010000416.1:0-2047 GCA_964549475.1 uncultured Oscillospiraceae bacterium | reverse complement strand
CACCGGAGGTTCGTAATTTGTTACCCAACAGAGCCCCCCACTATATCTGTCTGTATTCGGAGAAAAAAGGCAATTACCTGATGAACGCGGGATTCCTCCTGCAGCAGATCGATCTGTACCTTTCCGCCAATGACATCGGGAGCTGCTGGCTCGGAATCGCCAAGCCGACGAAACAAGAGCTGGAAAAAAAGAACGGATTGGAATTTGTTATCATGATCGCTTTTGGGAAACCGGACGAACCGGTTCACCGGGCAAGTCCAACCGAGTTCAATCGGAAAGCTCTTTCTGCCATTTGCACCATCGCCGGTGCGGAAACACTGCTTGAACCGGTACGCCTGGCCCCTTCGGCCTCTAATACACAATGCTGGTTTTTCAGCGGAACCCTGGATGAGATTATCGTGAGTCGTGAAAAACTCAATATTATCCGAACACCTCTTTACGATAAAATCAATCAGATCGACATCGGGATCGCTTTGTGTCATTTATGGATTTCGCTTGAACAGGAAGGCAGGAGCATGTCGCTGGACTTTCAAACAGCGGTTGCTCCAGATGGCTATGAATTCATGGCGAAAGTGATTACCGCAGAGAAATAAACAATGGAATAAATAAAAACAGAAGGAGAAAAAATGGACAATACTCTAAAGGAGCAGCTGATACGCTCTATGTTTCGATTCAAAAGGGTAGGCGCGGCGCTCCGTCCCAGAATGGACATCAGCATGGGTGAGATTGCTCTGATGAAGGGAATTGAGGACAAAGCCTGCCATTCCGGCAAGAACAGCATTGTGTCCACTGTTCAGGACAGCCTGCATGTCACAAAGCCTGCCATATCCCAGATGTATAATGCTCTCGAAAAAAAGGGCTATATCATTCGGGAAATCAACACCGATGACCGTCGGAAAATCGTTGCCACTCTGACGCCGAAAGGCCGGGAGATCCTAAAATGCATGATGGAGACCGCTGACAGCATGCTTAATGAAATCATCACCCGCCTTGGCGAAGAGGATACGAAACAGTTGATTAAATTATTCAACCGCCTTGTCGATATTTCCGAGGATATCAAAGAAACACCATGTAAGAAAAAAAACAAAGGAGAGAATTCATTTTGATTAAGCTAGCAAAATACTTAAAACCATATTCCATCGCTTTGATTATTGCCATCGTCCTTTTATTTGGCCAGGCGATGTGTGATTTGAAACTTCCAAACTATATGTCGGATATTGTCAATGTCGGAATCCAGCAAAGCGGCATCGAGCATACCGCCCCGGATGTCCTGACACAAAATGGGATGAAGCTTATGACTGCATTTATGACAGCGGCGGATCGGCAGCTCACGGAGTCAAGCTATCAAGGGGTCTCCTCCTCTGATAAAAATACCAGTGGGAAAACCTTTGGCGATCTTTATCCGGCTGCCGGCTCAACGTTCTATGGAAAAAAAAGTCTGGGCCCGGCCGCGATGACCGCACTGGATGATACATTCGCAATTGCATCCGGGACCTTCATGTCTGTCATGACAGATCTTTCAGCCAAATCCGGCGGACAATCCACTATCACAGCATCCTCCGGCGCATTGGACATTACCGTGCTTTATAAAATGCAGCCGATGCTTGATAAGCTGCCGGAGGCAACCATTACCGCCGCCCACGAGAAAGCGGCCGGCAATGATCCGATTCTTCAAAAACAAATCGGAATCATGCTTGCAAAAGCATTTTATCAAGAAAGCGGATTTGATCTGGGGAGCATGCAGACCGGCTATATTCTAAGGATAGGGCTGATGATGATCCTGATCGCACTGCTCGGTGGAATCGCCACAATTCTAGTCGTGCTGATCTCTTCGAAGATTGCAACCGGCGTCTCCCGGGATCTGCGGAAAGAGGTATTCCATAAAGTGGAAAGCTTCTCCAACAATGAATTTGATAAATTTTCTACGGCCTCCTTGATTAAGCGCTGTACCAACGATGTGACACAAATCCAGATGCTGCGGATGCTCGGAATTACACTGATCTTTATTGCGCCAATCATGGGAATTGTTGGAACGATCAAGGCAATC
>CAZJXH010000415.1:0-2053 GCA_964549475.1 uncultured Oscillospiraceae bacterium | reverse complement strand
GACATGACAGATCCGATGCCGCTGGGCTAAAACAACAAAACGCCAGCTAGAAATGAAATAAATCTTGCTTAACGAACTCGAACGGTTCGCGCTGGAAATTGATCTGCCGTGGCTATAAAATGAAATAAATCTTGCTTAACGAACTCGAACGGTTCCCGCTGCTGGAAATTGATCTGCCCTCGCTATATTAGTCGGGAATGCAAAGGATCAGTGAAAAAGGAGAACGTCAATACCAGACTTCCGGCCAGACCTGCTTGGTCAAGCGATTCTGGACTATCAGCGGGTTGAAGCTCAGGATATACTCTCCTGCCTCATAATACTCGCCATGGATCTCGGAGAGGATGGCAAGACAATGTCGCATATACTGCTCGTCGACATTGAAGTCTCTGGACAATTCATAGAAATTCTTGCAGCCCCTCTGCACCGCATACAGGATATGCAATGGATGGATCAGGCTTGTCGCCGCCCACTTGTCGGCCCGGTGCTCGTCCTTGCCTGACTGACCGACCAGCCCGGCCCGGTGATGCCCCATTTCGTGGGACAGGACCGAAAAAGCTTGCGCTCCCCGGAGATCCCTGTCCACATTGAGATAGATAAAATCACTAAGGTTGGTATAATAACCGATACATTTCGGAAGCTTGTCCCGGAAAACGGTTACTCCGTCGTTGAATAATTCCTGTTCCATTTCTTCAAATGCGTCCATTGATTCGCACCTCGTATTGTAATCATTGAAATAAACCGAGGGAAGGAACAAAACATCCTATGGCCTCTTTAATTTCGCCAACTCCACCATGCGGCGAATATACTTCTTATCTTCGGCATTCAATTCAGAAATGTCCACGTAGGCTTCGGACATCATGGCTGCACTTGAAATGGAACTGCCGTCCGGATTGACATCCGCGCCGAAAAGCCAGGCCGGATCCACATTCAATTCCTTGGCGATGATAAAAACCCGGTCGCTTTCCGGCATGCTCCTGGAAGAAAGATAATTGCTGACCATGCTCTTGCTGATGTTGAGCTTGCTTGCCAGCTGACTTTGATTCATCCCTTTCGCCTCGATTGCCAGGCGCAATCGCACGGAAAAATTCTCGTATTCTTCCCTGGGTCCCCTATATACCATTTTATTCTCCTCCGATCCCGTTTCTCGTTTGATTATATATCATAAGTTCACCCTAATCAATATGATATAGGATAAAATATGGATCATGTTCGTTTTGGTTGTTGACAAAAGGTGCATTGAACTATAGAATGAGTTTAACTAAAACGAATAGGAGGTGATCGTTTGAATAATATAGTCTTTAGCTATTCGCAATTGAAAGCCAGGTTAATTGACAGGGGGGTGACACAATCGACATTAGCCAAAGATATCGGCATGTCAGAGAAAACTCTGGAGAAGATATTGAACGATGGGTTGCCATTCAAAATCAAGGATATCAAGAACATCTGCAAGAGACTTCATATTCAACATACAGACATCAACGAGTATTTTTTTAAAGAACAGTTTGACCATAACGAACAAAAATCGACAATTAATAAGGATTAATCGTAATGAAATAATATTACATGATATATAGGAAAAGGGCAGAATCCTTAGATAGGGGAACTGCAATAGGGGAAAACAGCAATAAACAGGGATGAAGGGAACAGAACGAAAAGGAAGGAATTAAAAATAAGAATTTAAGAGAGAAAGAATTATAGGAGATAAAGAATCAAGAGACAAGGTATTTGATTTCAGGGATCAGACAAGGACAAAGAGATCGAGAGAAACCTGGAGGATGATAAGAATGAGAAACAAAGAATATCGCAATGAAGATCAAAGCAATGAACACAGATCAAACAGGCTTGGGTTCGATGATGTGATGTCCCTCTATGTGATTATCCTGCTTATTATGGTTATGATTGCGATGATTTCTATGTGGCAAAGCAAGAGAATCGACCTGCTTCGGGAGGATCTGGAAGCGTTGAAGAAGAAGCCGGAGGCCACCCTGTCGGAGATTCGGAGCCGTTGATGGATTGGAATTACTTCGGACATTGTGATTTCCAGTTTCAAATG
>CAZJXH010000414.1:0-2056 GCA_964549475.1 uncultured Oscillospiraceae bacterium | reverse complement strand
GGCACGATATTATCAACCCCTGCACAGGCAGGCACAACAATAGGACCCATTACAGACGAACGGTGTAAAAGGCTTGGGTTTCAGAGCCAAACCCCGCTGATTCTCGGCGGGCATGACCAGGCGTGCGCCGCACTGGGCGCCGGTGCGATTCATACAGGCGATTCCTGCGACGGATTCGGCGCTGCGGAATGCATATCGGTGGTTGTCCCGAAAGGCTGCATCAATGAGAAGATGAGAAGGAACAACTACTGCTGCGAGCCTCATCTTGTCCCGGACCGCTACATCACGCTGGCATTCAATACTTCGGCGGGGTCCTCGCTGAAATGGTACCGGGACACCCTGGAAAAAGAACGTTTCATGGAATTGTCACGCCAAGGCCAAAAAATTTATCCGGTTCTGGATGGCGAATGCAAGAGAGAGCCGACATCGATCCTGTTTCTGCCTTATTTGAACGGAAACGGCACCCCTTCCATGAATGCCACAACATCCGGAGGCTTTATCGGGATCACCGCCGGCACGACCAAAGATGAATTATACAAAGCGGTCATGGAAGGCATCTGTCTTGACATGAAATACAATATCGAACTGCTTGATTCCATTGGAATTCCGATGAGAACCCTGCGTGCGGTCGGCGGCGGAGCCCATTCCGATACACTTCTCCAGATCAAGGCGGATGTGTTCGGGGTCCCGGTGAAAACACTTGCCGCCTCCGAGGCGGGAACATTGGGCCTGGCGATACTTTCCGCTGTCGCCAGCGGAGATTATCCGGATCATGCTTCTGCCATTGCATCCATGGTCAAAGAAAAAAAGCTGTTTCAGCCAATCCCCTGCAACCAGAAATCATATGAGAAAAAATACAGACAATTTATCAAATTAAACTCGGCGATGAAGATTTTTTATGAATAAAGAGGAGGATATCTGAATGTCTATTTCAAAGAACCGGGAGGAATCCCTCGAGGTAATCGAAAGGCTCCGGGAAAAGAAGGTCAGTATGGCGATTTTCTGCACGGCGAGCCACTGGAATACCGAAGCAATCCTGAAAGCCGCCAGCGATTATGCGAATAAACACGGAATCAAGGATATTCCTGTCGCCATCGCCATCACGTTCAATTACAGACATATGAGCCAGGCGAAAAGAGTGACATACTCACAGTCTCCGGAGACCGGGTTTCTGGCGATTATGGATTACATCAAGAGACTGTGCGATGATGAATATGCTCCTTATAAAAATGTCAAAGTTCTGCCTCATCTGGATCATGCGGATCCGGAATCCGACCGCTGGGCGCTGACGGAGGGGACCTCGTATCTTTCCAGTGTCATGTTCGATGCCCAGAGGTATTCGAAAGAAGAAAATATCGCATTGACAAAAGAATATGTAAAAAATTATGCTGGCAAGATTATGATTGAAGGAATCATGGACGAGCTGAGCGTACTGGGCAGACTGCAAAACCACGTCGGCGATGATTATGCGGAAAGGGCCCGCGAGTATGTGGAAAAGACAGGAATCGATTTCCTGGTTGCGGATCTTGGAACGGAACAGCAGTCAACCGGTGTCGGCAAGACGAAGTTTTTACGCCAGCGCGCGCTCGACCTGACAGACGCGTTGGGGAAAAGCATGCTGGTCCTGCATGGCACATCCTGTCTCGACGATCAGCAGATTTCCGAATTGCCGGACTGCGGAATCATCCGTGTCAATATGTGGACCCGTATCGCCAGGGAAACCGGTATTTATGCCGCCGAACAGCTTGAGGGCCGCCATGGGAAAATTGTATCCGGCGATTTTGAGTCGACCGAGTCAAGGGCTTATCTCAAAGATTCCATTGAAAAAGCGTCGGAAATCATGGAAAAAACATTTGGACTGCTCCAATACAACCGTCTGGGAGAAAAGAAATAATATCCGTGTACCGAAAGGATCCCGGATTGCACGACGCATCTTCGATCCTTCCGGTACCGGCTGATTTCGCTGGATTCTGGAAACAAGAATGGACCGTACTTACGGTATAAAAGAAATACACCTCGCGTGCGAGCTACTATAGGAGATATAAACAAATGTGTG
>CAZJXH010000413.1:0-2058 GCA_964549475.1 uncultured Oscillospiraceae bacterium | reverse complement strand
TGTGTTTAAAATACAGGCCAATATGGACCCTGCACATCGGGATAGAATGCCCTTTATCAGGATTTGCTCGGGCAAGATTGAAAAAAACATTGAGGTCTGTCATGCCAGAACAAAGAAAACCGTTCGCCTATCTCAATCCCAGCAGTTCATGGCACAGGAACGTGTGTCGGTTGAGGAAGCGTATGCAGGAGATATTATCGGCGTCTTTGACCCCGGAATTTTCAATATTGGTGATACGTTATGCACGGGAGACAAAATATTCAAATATGAGGGCATTCCAATGTTCCCCGCCGAACATTTTGCCGAAGTTATGGCAAGGGATTCATCAAAAAGGAAGCAGTTCCTTAAGGGAATCACGCAGATTTCAGAAGAGGGCGCCATTCAGGTCTTCAAGCAATCAGATTTTGGCATGGAGCTGCTGACTGTTGGTGTTGCGGGAATACTGCAGTTTGAAGTGCTCGAATACAGGATGAAGCATGAATATAATGTGGAAATATCGATAAGGCGGCTTCCTTATCTGCTGGCGCGCTGGGTTGACACAGACAAAATTTCGAAGGATTTGTTGAGCTACAACGATGCCTTGCTTTTGGAAGATCAGTATGGAAGACCGGTAATACTTTTCAAAAATCAGTGGGGATTGAAAAGAATACAGGAGCTAAATAAGGACACAAAATTTCTCGACATAGCTCCGACGATTTGAGGCTGCCCGTATCGCAATTGCCTTTTACGCATGAAAAAACTGCTCGCCACTGGATGAATTGAATAAAAAATGTAAAATATTTTTGAGACTGAACGGGCTGTTTTGTCTCATGTACAAAAATATGACCCTTAATTTTGATGATAAAACAAAACTAAGGGTCATATTTTTCAGTGTTGTGAGGAGGAACGGTCGCAGCCTCTCGCGAAGGCACTTTAGCTGGATATCATGGTAATCGACAAGTAAATGTTGGCACACCTGCTATTGATAATCACTGGATTCGAGTGCGGAATCCATAAAAACTCTTACAATTTCAGGGTCAAATTGTGTGCCAGCGTTCCTTTCAATTTCTTCAAGTGCGGATTCTTTTGACATAGCTTTTCTGTAAACACGGTCCTCGGTCATGGCGTCATAGGTGTCGGCAACAGCCAATATTCTCGACAGCAAGGGGATTTCTTCCCCGCACTTGCCATTGGGGTAGCCGCTGCCGTCCCATCTTTCGTGGTGAGATAATATATATTCGGCGACACTTTCAAGCTCAGGAGCGGCCATCGCAATTTTATAGCCGATTTCCGGATGCGTTTCCATTATATGAGATTCGGTATTAGTTAGGCTATCCGGCTTGTTTAAAATGCGGTCATCAATGCCCACTTTTCCGATATCATGGAGCATTGAAAACAGATGCAATTCATCCATCAATTTCTGAGGTAAACACATCTTTTCGGCTATCGCTCTGCATAGTCCCGAGATACGAAGAGAATGAGCCTCTGTTTCATGGCTTCTTGCATACATTGTTGCCATAATAGAGGAGAGTACCGCGTTGTGGTAGCTTTTTCGCTCGAAGAGCTTGCGCTTTCGAAGATATTCCTCCGCTTCTTTCTCGGCATTATCCATGCTGCCATATTCGTTTTCTTTCGTTCCGAAACCGATAGACAGGTTCAAGTATTTTTCGTTATTTGATATTGTTCGATTAAACTTTTCACACGACTCTTTGATTATGTTGGTGATTTCATAGGCTTTATCATGTCCTGTATACGGTAATATAATCGTGAAGTCGTCGCCGCCAGTCCTTGCGAGCAGGTCGCCCTCCCTACAGCAGCTTTGTATAAGTTTTGCCGTCTCAATAATCAGCCGATCTCCTTCGGAGTGCCCGAATGCATCATTGATCAATCTTACACCATTGATATCAGCGATGATTATTGATATCGGAGCGCTGCTCTCGCAATCGAGCCGTTCTTTTTCAAGTTCATAATGTCTTCGGTTATACAGCCCTGTCATGTAGTCGTGTTCGTTTATGTACTGTATCTGATCCAGTCTTTTTCTCGATTTTGTTTCTTTAAAAATTCGCGGGTGATCTCATC
>CAZJXH010000412.1:0-2085 GCA_964549475.1 uncultured Oscillospiraceae bacterium | reverse complement strand
TCTCCTTCATACCGGAATTTACTTCCCAGTGGAATTTACTTTTTCATTCAACCCAGGAGGGGGACGGAGGATTTTAAAGTGGAATATGGGTGCAATATAGGGACGGTTCTTGTGCAATATGGGGACGGTTCTTATATTGCATAAACGGAATAAAATGAAATATAAGAACCGTCCCCATATTCCCCCATATTCCATTTTGTTCCTAAATAACAGGTTACACCGCAGGCATATCCGTGTATAATTAAAACAAAGATCGGCAATCGAATTAGAATTGAAAACCATCTGGAAGAATAACATCAGGAGGACTCTCATCATGTCAACAGAAATCAGCACGAAAAACGCACCAAAGGCGATCGGCCCTTATTCGCAGGCAATCAAAAGCGAATCGTTCCTTTTCACTTCAGGTCAAATTCCAATCGACCCCGCTACGGGCGCTCTTGTTCCGGGCGGAATCGAAGAGCAGGCGAAACAGGTTTTCCGCAATTTGAAGGAAATTTTACAGGAAGCGGGCTATCAGGAATGCCATGTTGTGAAGACAACGGTTTTTCTTCAGAGTCTGAAAGATTTTGATGCAGTGAACCGTCTATATGCTGAAATTTTCACCGCTCCTTTCCCGGCGAGGTCCTGCTTTGAAGTGTCCGCTCTGCCGAAAGGCGCTCTGATCGAGATGGAAGCGATTGCCTCCAAAGAATGAAAGAAAAGCGGATGAGAACCAATGAATGAGAAAAATCAACAGGACCGCCCGTTGAAAAAGCAAGGTGCCGAACCATCGTGGATCAGATCGATCCAGGTTGGAAAGACAAAAATAGATAACAACCTTTTTCTAGCTCCCATGGCGGGCGGTTCGGAACTGCCGTTCCGGAAGATCTGCCATCGGATGGGTGCGGGACTGGTTTGTACGGAGCTTGTCACGGCAAGGGGGATCCGGTATCAGAAAAACTTTGACAGGAATTACCGCTTTCTGGAGATTTCTCCGGAGGAATTTCCTGTTGCGATCCAGCTGTTCGCTGCGGATCCAATTGATTTTGAAATCGCGATCCCGATTATTTTCGAACATCCGCTTCTGTCGCAATGCGCCATGCTCGATATCAACATGGGGTGTCCCGTTCCCAAAGTCGTCAAGACAGGCGCGGGCAGCGCATTGATGAAAACTCCGTCCCTTGCGGGCGAAATCGTTCGAGCCTGCGTGAAAGCATCCCCGGTCCCGGTTTCGGTGAAATTCAGAAAAGGATGGAATGACCAATCCGTCAATGCGGTGGACTTCGCTAAAATATGTGAAGCGAACGGCGCCTCCATCCTGACAATCCATGGCCGGACAACGGGACAGATGTATGCCGGAAAGGCGGACTGGAATATCATCCGGGAGGTGAAAGAGGCGGTTGGAATTCCGGTAATCGGCAACGGAGATGTCAATTCTCCTGAAGCGGCCCGCGCGATGTTCGAGCAAACCGGGGTCGACGGGGTGATGATCGGCCGGGCTGCGCTTGGCAATCCTTGGATTTTTTCCGAGATTTTAATTGAACTGGGTGGAAAGCTGCCGTATCAAAGGCCAGGATCAGATACACAGAGGAAGGAATCGGACGATTTTGGAAATCCCGATACGCAAGGATTTGCATCGCCTTCTCTAGAAGAGCGGCTGCATATAATGAAAGAGCACTTAGAAAGTGCGGTTGCACAGATGGGAGAGAAAACGGCCATCAAAGAAATGCGCAAGCATTTTGCATGGTATCTCAAAGGCGTTCCCGGAAGCGCCAGGGCAAAAGTACAATTGATGCATTGCACAGAGATGGAAGAGGTCCTGGAGATTTTGTCGGATATGAAGTGTATGCATTGAAATTACAAACTTTAAGTCAGTTTTACGATTGTTTTTAGCCAATAGTATTACTTCTTGCGCTTGATTATCTCTGATCCGGAGATTCCTGGCTTTGTCATGTTATAGGGATTCAGAATAATATCCCGTTCTTCCCTGGTAAAAGTGCTTTCACGAATTACAAGCTCACGTACCGGGAGACCGGTACGGAGGGCTTCGTTAGCGATAGTGGCGGCTTTATCCGAACCGGATGGGGGACATCTTGCTTTTTAAAA
>CAZJXH010000411.1:0-2107 GCA_964549475.1 uncultured Oscillospiraceae bacterium | reverse complement strand
GGAAGATTGTCGCTGTGCATTCCTATGTTCAATTGAACCGGTATTTCCTCCAGACAAGAAATGTCGCATTTTTATTGGCTTTGCTATGTTCCGCCCTGGCCGTCGTTGTCCTTCTCTTTTTTGCACGCAGCTTTCTGAATCCTCTTTTCCATATTGTAAAGCGGATGAAGCAGGTCCAGAACGGAGACCTGGATGTTCAGGTCCAGGTGAAAAACCATGATGAGATCGGTTATCTCACCGATTCCTTCAACACCATGGTGAGCCGGATCAAAGCGATGATGTTCAAAAACACACAGCTTGTCAAAGAAGTCTATGAAACGCGCTATTTACAGAAGGAATCCCAGTATAATGTGCTTTGCAGCCAGATCAAGCCCCACTTTCTGTACAATGCTCTGAACACCATCAGCCTGCTGATCAAATGCGGAGATCAGAACCAGGCGATCCTCGACATCGAGAAGCTTTCCTTTTTTCTCCGCGGCATCATGAACTCGGATAAAGAAATTCCCCTTTCTGCTGAAGTGAAAATTGTGGATTCCTATCTCGGGCTGCAAAAAAGCCGGTATGGAAACAAGCTCTCTTATCGGATTGATGTGCCGGAATGCTTCCTGTCCTATCAGATTCCCGCCCTTACTCTTCAGCCGATTGTGGAAAACGCCGTTGTCCACGGCTGTGAGAATAAAAGAGGGAAATCGTTCATTAAGCTTTACTGCACCACCGAAAACGACTGTCTCCTGATCCATGTCGAAGACAACGGGAAAGGGATCGACGATACGCAGCTGGAAGAATTGAACCGTTCATTCCGGGATGAGACGCTGGCTGTCCGAAATGTGGAAGCCGAAGATATTTTTTCGGAAAGCATCGGTCTTGCCAATGTGAACTCCAGGCTGCAGCTCAAATTCGGGATGGATTACGGCATTTTTATTGTTTCAAAAATCGATGTGGGAACCTTTATTACCTTGCGGTTGCCGCTTCATCCAAAAGAAAGAGGAAACGACTATGTATTCCGTGATGATCGTTGATGATGAACCGCTCATGCTGAAATACTTATCCAGCAATCTGACCCGCATCGCGCCGGACTGGTGTGTCACCGGCCTTGCCTCGGACGGACTGCAGGCGGTTGAGCTGCTGCAAAGGCAGCCGTTCGACCTGGTGATTACGGATATCAAGATGCCGGAGATGGACGGGTTGGAGCTCGCCAAATTCATTGATGAAATCCATCCGCAGACAAGAGTGGTTATCATTTCCGGTTTTGACGATTTTGATTACGCGCGTCGTGCAATCCGCTGCGGAGTATCGGATTATCTGCTGAAACCATTAAGCGATGAAAACATTTCAGAGACACTCAAAAAAATCGCAGAAGAAATGGACGAAAGCAAGACTCTTCTTTTTCCCGAAAACACACTGGGCAGCATCGGAAATCTGTCGGATCCGGAATTGAAATCCGCCTTTTTGAATGCAGTGATCCAGGACAATCCGTCAGCAGTCAAATCCATCTATGCGGCAATGCATGGCAGGCCCTTTTTTGAAACAAACCGCTATTCCTGTGTCTTGGCACTGTGTGTCGACAGTGCCGCATTATTGGCGCAGGGAAGCGATTATCCGAAAATCGTCTCCTGCAAGATGTGTCTCAATCAGCAGTCGGTGGAAATGTTTCAGGACGATGCCCGCATGACGGTTTGTTACGACGACTGTGACAACACCGTTTTCTTTTTATGTGGAAAAAGTGAAAATGAAGTCCTGCAGACGATGGAATCGGTTTCCGGCGAAGTCCGCAGATATTTCAATGAAAAAGAGAATCCGGTCAGACTGATCGGAGCGTACGGCTTGATCGCCGATGATTTTCTGAGTCTTTCAAAATCCTATGCCGCAGCGGTCCAGGCCGTTATCTTCGCTTTTACAACCGATCTGTTCCCCATTCCTCCGGCCTCTTTCATCAGCCAGCGAATTTTTCTAAATGGAGTCCATACACTCCTTTCCTCGATTTATTCCGACTTTATTTCTGAAAACGAATCGAAAATGCGTGCCGATATCGCCAATTATTTCAATCTTTTCTTGGGATATGCGGACCCGCTGGTTTCCCTGCGTTTTGGAATCTATCTGCTCTTTC
>CAZJXH010000410.1:0-2129 GCA_964549475.1 uncultured Oscillospiraceae bacterium | reverse complement strand
GGACAAGGACATCAATAAGAACGAAAACACAGACCAGGAATAGGATATCAATAAGAACGAAAACACAAACCAGGACAAGGACATCAATAAGAACGAAAACACAGACCAGGAATAGGATATCAATAAGAACGAAAACACAAACCAGGACAAGGACATCAATAAGAACGAAAACACAGACCAGGAATAGGATATCAATAAGTACGAAAACACAAACCAGGACAAGGACATCAATAAGAACGAAAACACAGACAATGACAAGGGATAGAATAGAATGAAAAAGAATATTGTCGCCTTAATATTGATCCTCATCGCCGTTATTGTGGCCGTGAACGGCATTGATATTCAAACGGTGGATGAATACTATCTTACCCATATCGACGATATCAAGGAGGACAGCAAGACCGTCTATTTGAGCATCCGCTGCGATACGGTCCTGAACAACTGGGATTCACTGGATAAGGAGCTTCAATCCAGCGAATACATTCCATCCGATGGTGTGATTTTAGCAAAAACCCGGTACGTCCTTCGCGAAGGGGACAACGTCTTCACCCTGCTGCTGCGCGTTGCCCGTTATAATAAGATTCCATTCGATTACCAGTCGAATCCGCTGCAGGGACAAAACGGAGCTTATGTCAAGGGCATCCACTATTTATATGAATTTTCCTGCGGCCCGCTTTCCGGATGGCTTTACAAGGTTAATGGCATTTTCTCATCCGGTGACAGCGCCAGTTATGTTCTGAAGGACAATGATTCGGTTGAATGGGTGTATTCCTGCGACCTGGGACGTGATGTGGGAAATCCATACGGGGAGGAGATCATGCAATGAAAGCTTTTTCATCGTTTCATCCGATCGTTCTTCTGGCTTACTTTTTTGCGGTCCTGCTGACGGCGATGTTTGCAAGCCATCCGGTCATTCTGCTTGAGACCTTTGCTGCGGGAATCTGTTTTAATGCGATGATTGCAAAAAGGAAAACCATTCTGAATGATCTGGGATTCTATCTTTTTTTATTTGTCATCATTGTTATCACCAACCCGCTTTTTTCCCATAATGGAGCAACCCCGCTGTTTTTCCTGAATGGCAGCGCGATCACCCTTGAAGCGCTGTTATCCGGACTGTCGATTGCGACTCTGCTGGTGGGCGTTCTTTACTGGTTCAAATGCTACAGTCATGTCATGTCTTCAGACAAATTTCTCTATCTTTTCGGAAGAATCATTCCGAAACTGTCCCTGGTTTTATCCATGGTGCTGCGGTTTATCCCTCTTTTCAAAGTCCAGATGAAGCGGGTCCGGAATGCCCAGAAGACCATGGGCCTTTATTCAAGCGACAGCTTTTACGACAAGCTCCGCGCTTCACTTGGCGTTTTTTCCGTGATGATCACCTGGGCGCTCGAAAATGCCGTGGAAACGGGAGACTCGATGAAAGCGAGAGGGTACGGGCTCAAAGGCAAAAGCCATTATTCGCTTTTCCGGTTTTCAAAAGGAGACGGGATGCTGCTTGCAGGAATTGCGGCGCTTTTTGTGCTGCTTATACCCGGACTGGCTGCAGGAGATCTGGCGTTTGCTTTTTATCCGAGAGTAGAATCCCTGCAGTTTGGGCTTTTCCGGAATATGGCATTCATCAGTTTTGGGATCTTGGCTTTTTTGCCGTTTGTTGTTGAAATAAAGGAGAGAATCAAATGGAATTATTTCGTATCGAAAATCTGAGTTTCCAATATCCGGTTGCGGAAGGCAAGACACCGGCTGCTGCGAATAAAACTCCGGCGGTTGACAATGCGACAGCCGGAGAGAAAACACTGAATGATATCAATCTTTCCATCCACAGCGGCGATTTTATTGTTGTCTGCGGACAAACCGGATGCGGGAAGACGACGTTTTTGAAAATGCTCAAGCGGGAACTCACCCCCCACGGGACGATTTCCGGCGCGATTTATTATAACGGAGTCCGATTTGACGAGCTGGACGCGAAGACTGCGGCCTGTGAAATCGGTTATGTGCTTCAAAACCCCGAAAATCAGGTAGTAACGGACAAAGTCTGGCATGAGCTGGCATTCGGCCTGGAGAACATGGGGCTTCCGCCTGCGGTGATTCGGCGGAGAGTGGGCGAAATGGCACGCTATTTCGGTATCGGG
>CAZJXH010000409.1:0-2129 GCA_964549475.1 uncultured Oscillospiraceae bacterium | reverse complement strand
GGCGATCAATGTCGACTCGTTTGGACATACACGCGGACTGGTACAGATTCTTAAAAAATCCGGCTATGATTCCTATCTTGTTTGCAGACCGGAAGGGAAACACCTCCTCCTGCCTGCTGACGACTTTACCTGGATCGGGTATGACGGATCGGAGATCACCGTGCACAGGGCCGAAGACAGTTATAATTCCAAGAGGGGTCAGGCACACAGCAAGGTCGTCCGATGGATGGAAACGAACCGGGAGAAGAAAACCGGGATGGTTCTATGGGGGATAGGAAACCATGGCGGAGGACCGTCAAAGGTCGATTTGTGCAATCTGAAAGAACTGATGAAGAGCTGTACGGAACATAATATCACCCATTCCACTCCGGAGGCTTATTTCAGAGATTTAAAAGAAGAAGCGCTCCAGATGCCGCGATTCGATCAAAGTTTAAATCCCTGGGCGGTGGGATGCTATACATCGCAGATCCGCATCAAGCAAAAACACCGCCTGTTGGAAAATGAATTGTTTATGACGGAAAAAATGGCATCGAATGCCTGTTTACAGGGAAATATGGACTACCCGAAAGAAAATTTCCATGAGGTCTCCTGTGATCTGGCCATGTCCGAATTCCATGATATTTTATCAGGGGCCTCAATACAATCAGTAGAGGAAAATGCTTTGCGATTGTTGGATCATGGCCTGGAAAGACTTGCACGAATCAAAATCAGAAGTTTTTTCGCTCTTGCTGGTGAACAGGAAAAAGCACAAGAGGGGGATATCCCTATTTTTATATACAATCCCCATCCTTTCAAAATCAGCGGGATTTTTGAATGTGAATTCAATCTTCCGGATATCAATTATGGAAAAAGCTTTTCAAACCCTCATATATGCAAAGACGGAATCAGACTTCTCTCGCAGGTTGAAAAGGAATGGAGCAATTTGAATATCGATTGGAGAAAACGCATCGTATTCGAGGCGGAACTGGAGCCGAGCCAGATCAGCCGTTTTCACTGCGGGATAGAAATCCTGCCGGAAAAATCCGGTAAAAAGATAGCGGCAGCAGAAGGATCGATCATCCTGAAAACGGAAGACTTGCATATTGTTATTAATTGCAAGACCGGATTCATCGACAAGCTGGAATCCAAAGGCTGGGACTATCTGGAGAAAAATTCTTTCAGACCCATTGTAATAAAGGACGATGATGATTCATGGGGGACTGAGGTGCATAGCTTTCCGGATGTCGCCGGAGCGTTTGAACTGATGTCCGGAGAGGCGGCCGCACATTTTTCCGGCATGGAGGACAATATCGCCGATGCGGTCAGAATCATTGAGGACGGAGAAGTCAGAATGGTAGTCGAAGCTTTGTATTCCTATGAAGACTCCTTTATCTGCCAGACTTTCATGATCCCGAAGCATGGAACCGAAATACAAGTTGAATCAAGGGTGTTCTGGAATGAAAAGAAAAAGCTTTTAAAACTTTCGGTTCCAACTCTTTTTAAAAATGCCGGATTTATCGGCCAGGTAGCATATGGCGTAGAAGAACTGCCGATTGACGGGACAGAAACGGTCACTCAAAAATGGAACAGTGTCTGCTCAGGGGAAGGGAACCGGTCGGTTACCTGTATCAATGATTGCGTCTATGGATCCAGTTTCAGCAATGGAGAACTCCAAATAACCCTGCTGCGATCTCCTGCATACACATCAATGGATATAAAAGACGGATATCAGGCTAAGGAGGATCGATTCCTGCCCCGCATGGACCAGGGAGAAAGAATATTCCATTTCTGGCTCAATGTGGGGAATGCGGATGAAAGACAAGATACGATCGACAGGGAAGCTCTTGTGAAAAATGAAAAACCATATGTGCTTTCCTTCTTTCCCTCAGGGTCGGGCAGATGTCTTCTGCCACTGATTCTTCTCGAAGACGGAACAATCCAGATGACTGCATTTAAAAAAGCGGAACAGTCGGATGACTATATTATCCGGCTGTTTGAACCAACCGGAAAAGATCGGACAACAAACGTCATAATACCGCTGTATTCGATCTCTCAAGCGATCAGTATGAAAAAATTCGAGATCAAGACACTCCGCTTGGATATAGAAAGAAAAACACTGATTGAGACCGATCTGATGGAAGATACGATCT
>CAZJXH010000408.1:0-2133 GCA_964549475.1 uncultured Oscillospiraceae bacterium | reverse complement strand
CTGCCTGTGAATATGCACTTTTTCATGAAAATGTCCCTCCTGTAAATACAAATGTCTTTAATAGTCAAATAAAAATAAATTTATCTAAATCATAGCATTCTATGTACATCTTCGTCAAATTATTTTATAATAAAAAGCCATGAATAAGAATGAATTTTACTATGAATTGCCCGAAAATCTGATTGCACAGCATCCTCCGAAGGAAAGAGGAATGTCTCGTCTGCTTTTTCTAGAAGGAAACACAGGGGAGATCAGACACCTGCAATTCCCGATGCTGCCCGCATTATTAAAAAAAGGTGACTGCCTTGTCATCAACAATACGAAAGTGATTCCCGCCCGTTTGATCGGGGCGAGGAAGGACACCGGAACCCCGGTTGAATTTCTTTTGCTTAAAAGAATCGAGAAAGACATCTGGGAAGTCATCGTCCATCCAGGAAAGAGAGTCCGCGCCGGACATGAGATTGAATTTGCACCCGATCTTTTGGAAGCACGGGTTGTATCAGTCAAAGAAGACGGAAACCGTCTTGTCCAATTCTTTTATAAAGGAATATGGGAAGAAGTCCTGGACATTGTGGGACAAATGCCCTTGCCACCTTACATACATGAAAAATTGGAAGATAAGTCCCGATACCAGACGGTGTATGCGAAGAAGGAGGGTTCAGCAGCGGCCCCCACAGCAGGGCTTCATTTCACACCGGAGCTTTTGGCTGAAATCCGGGAGATGGGCGTTGCGGTAGCGGAAGTGACGCTGCATGTCGGAATGGGCACGTTCCGGCCGGTTAAAGTCGCGGAAATCACTGATCACGTGATGCATACGGAATATTTTGAAGTCACACAAGAAGCCAGCGACTGCATCAATCAGTCCCGCCAGGGCAAAGGACGGATCATTGCGGTGGGGACGACAAGCTGCCGCGTCCTGGAATCCGTGATGCAGCGCTATCAGTGCATCTGCCCGTGTTCCGGGAATACGGATATCTTCATTTATCCCGGGTATCAATTTAAAATACAAGATGCACTGATCACCAATTTTCATCTGCCGGAATCCACCTTGATCATGCTTGTAAGCGCATTTGCCGGAACCGAAAACATCAAGAGGGCCTATCAGGAGGCCATCGATCAAAAGTATCGGTTTTTCAGTTTCGGAGATGCGATGTTTCTAACAAAAAAGGAAATGCATCAGAATAAAGCTGAATCAGATGAGGCTGAAGAGAATAAGGCTGAAGCGAATAAGGCTGAAACAAATAAGATGAAGTCCGATGCGATGAAGTCCGATGCTGCGAAACGAGAAGATATCCAATAAAAAATGCCTTTTGACGAGATATCCAATAAAAAATGCCTCTCGACGAAATATTCAATAAAAAATGCCTCTCAACGAGATATGCCCGAAAAGGAGAAAATAATGCAAACGCAAAATCCCAATGCGGCAAAATTTCCAGTATGGTATGAACCGATCAAAACATGCAGCCAGTCAGGCGCCCGCCTCGGAAAAATACACACCCCGCACGGAACATTCGACACCCCCTGTTTCATGCCGGTCGGGACCCAGGCTACAGTGAAAGGACTTAGTCCCGAAGAAATCAAAGAGATGGGCGCCGGAATCCTTCTTTCCAATACCTACCATCTATGGATGAGACCCGGAAACGATATCATCCGGGATGCCGGCGGACTGCATAAGTTTATGAACTGGGACCGTGCCATTTTAACAGACAGTGGTGGATTCCAGGTTTTCAGCCTGAGTGATCTGAGGAACATCACCGAAGAGGGCGTGGGCTTCAAGTCCCACATTGACGGATCGAAACATATGCTGACCCCGGAAAAGGCGATGGAAGTCCAAAATGACCTGGGGTCTGATATTGTTATGGCATTTGACGAATGCACCCCCTATCCGGCCGAAAAAGGGTATGCGAAACGGTCGCTCGAGCGGACGACAAGATGGCTGGAACGATGTGTCACGGCAAACAGGAATCCCGAGAAACAGGCTTTGTTCGGAATCATCCAGGGAAGTACCTATGCCGATTTGAGACAACAAAGCGCGAGGGAGATCACCGGATTCGATCTGCCCGGTTATGCGATCGGCGGACTTTCTGTCGGAGAATCGGCGTCTTTGATGAACGAAATGCTGGAAGTGACAAC
>CAZJXH010000407.1:0-2134 GCA_964549475.1 uncultured Oscillospiraceae bacterium | reverse complement strand
CGATGAAAACAGTCAAGGCATCCGGATGGAGCTGTTTGATTGTGCGTCCACTGGCAATCATCGGGGAAACAGAACCCGGGACATGTGGCATCAGGCTGTTATAGATTTTTCGTATCATAGCGATCCATGTCGGGCAGCAGCAGCTGGTCAGCTGATAATCCGTCTCTTTCGTGATGTTTCTATTAAATTCCAAGGATTCCTTCAGAGTCAGAATATCAGCAAACAAAGAGACTTCCACCATCCCGTCGAACCCGATTTTTTTAAATGCGCTACGCAGTTTTCCCGGAGTCATTTCCTTGCTGTATTGTCCCAAAAACGCCGGAGCGACAAGAGCGTAGACCAATCCTCCATGACTTCGCACCGCCTTCATGGCCGGGATGATATCGCGGCTGGCTGTCAGCTTTTGTCCCGGGCAGCCGTCGATGCAAATAGAGCAGCCAACGCATTTCTCGGTGCTGATCTGGATATTCCCGTCCGTATTCGGCTGGATCGCCTCAAACGGACAGTTTCCCGCACAGGCTTCCTGGGACGTCGGAGAACAGGTGCAATCCCCGATCTGCCAGACCAGCGGATGCTTTTCCGGATGTAAAAGACAGTCCAATTGGCCGTTGTCATATTGTTCTTTATAGCTTTTGTCCAAATTCTCCATATCCGTTCCGTTCACCGATTCGGATACAAGCTTCTGATACAGTTCATCAAAGGTTGTCATCTGGTGTCGCTCCTTCTACTTACAATAAACAAAAGATATTCCCACCTTGTCAGCCATAAAAATCTTTTTTCCGTTGCTTATTGATATACATCATATGATCAATGTGATCGACCAATCCATTCAAATCCTTGAATTCGTCGGTAAAGCATCCCATCCCGTAGCTAAAATCGAGATGATACGGCTTTTCCGCATTTTCGTTGAAGGTTTTGACGTTTTTATTCAACCGCTCCAGACAGGCATCGATTTTTAGCTGCGGCGATTCCTCTATAATAACTATAAATTCATCTCCGCCAAAACGCATGACACGTTTCCGCCTCAATACAAAACTGTCCATAATGAGATCCGCAAAATTTTTAATGGCTTTGTCTCCTTCGAAATGTCCATACTGGTCATTGATGGACTTAAAATTGTCGATATCGATATAAATCATGCAGATGCTGTCTTTTTTCTTCTGACTGATCTTTTGACAATAATGCTCGAAAGACAGGCGGTTTTCCAGGCCGGTCAGACTGTCCCGGTAAACCTGGTCGTTCAGGATAAAAATATAGGTGATGATAATGATGAATGCCGCACTATTCCATGTGGTCAGAAAAGATAAATATTTCAGCTGTACAATAGTAAAAACAGCTGGCACGGCAAAAAACAGGCTGAACAAGAATGTTTCGGAATGGGTAAATTTCTTGTTGTTTAAATAAATAAAAAGCAGGCTATAAATAAAGTACAGAAAGCTGACACACGGCAGGATGAAAAACAGAGGTCCCCTTTCGTAAACATTTTCGCTTGTGATACGGAAAAGCTGGCCGCCGCCCCAGACCATCAAGGAGCCGACGGCATTGACAATCCGTGGTAAAAGCAGGAAATAATCATATTTTCTCCATAATTGTCTTTGATTTTATTACTATTTTTGGTAGAATAAATAGAGGTGTAGAGACGCATGTATATTATATTATCGATTTTTATTGTATATGCATTTGGAATAATATCTTATGAATATAATTTCTCCAAGTATTTATTTCTATTAGTTTTTACTATGCTTTTATATAATACTATAAAAATCAAGAAATTCATATATAATAAAAATGGTCTTATACCTGGATTCAATGTCAAAAATACGGATGATATTTTCATGATTGAGCCCTGCAATGATTTTGGCTTCATTCTGAAAACGACGCAGGAATTCCGGCTGCATGGAAAAATGATGGCGCATAATTTTGATGGCCACGGGCCGTTCCAGTTCATCATGAATGCCCTTGTAGACAATGCTGTATCCGCCTCTGCCAAGGATATCCGTGATGATGTATTTGCCGATGACCCGTTCAGCCATGGGGCCTTTCCTATCAAACCGGTCTGCCACAAGTTCGGTCAAAAAGGTAAAAAGCTCAGGGTCCTGATCCGGCATGTGGTCCACCTGCTCTTTTTTGATGA
>CAZJXH010000406.1:0-2178 GCA_964549475.1 uncultured Oscillospiraceae bacterium | reverse complement strand
AGGGCCAGTTTCGGTGCTTCCAAATGCAAAAACTGTTCATAGATAATCGGAATAATATCACCAAACCAGCTGCCGAACAGCGCCCCCCAGAAAACAGTTGAAATCCCGCAAAAGAAAAACATTTTCAATGTTTTCTTCATCGATTCCTTCACATTGACTTTTTTTAGGAGGATAGTGGTCAAAATAATCATGATCAAGCCATAGCCGGCATCCGACAGCATGATCCCAAAAAACAGATAATAGAAAAATGCCATGACAGGACTCGGATCGATATCGTTTTTTGCCGGAAGAGCGTACATTTCGGTGATTGATTCGACCGGAGAAACGAAAGGTCCATTCTCCAGAAGAACCGGCACATCCTCTTCCGCTCCCGGATCTTTCAGATCAATCGCCACAGTAAATCGCTCTTCCAGTTCGCGGACACACTCCATGGAATACTTCTCCGGAATATATCCAGTGATGATAAATGTCCTTTTCGTAAGACCCAGTCTATTCAATGCGATATACTTGTCTTTTCGGATTACAAAGTAATCGGTCAAAAATTCGATTTCGTCCATTCTATCCGCATAAGTGCGAATTTTTTGAATGCTGTTTTCGACCTCGGTCTGATATTTCACAAGATCCGCTTCATACCGTTTCATTCTCACTTCAGGTTCATGTTTCGTCGGATCAGAAGGGAATACGAATCCCATCTGCCTCAATGTTTCGTTTGTTTCTCCGGCAATATCGCTGTGGCAGATCACTGCGATGCAGGTCTGCTCTTTGAATGTTGAAATCACTTCAACATGAATCATCTCCAGCTGTGGGTTTCGTTGTGCGAGTTCAACCAGGATATCTTCTCTTGTGTGCTGTTTTGGAAGCGTTCCAATGAAGCAACGGGTGTGTTTTGTTCCTTTGTATTTCATTGGAATATCCAGATCCAGCCATATTCTCAACGAATCCATGAGGGACTGTGTTCTTGCCGTCGCAATGCGGCTGTCGGTGATGATTTTGTGGAAATGAATGATATCATAGCAATTTTTGATATATTCCTCCCGTTGTCCGACATGCTCGCCAAAGTGATGTTTTTCGATTTCTTTCCTTTCGTTCAAAGATGCCAGCAAGGACTTCTTGACCGGAGCGTATTCCTCCAGGATGGCCTTTGCCTGAATTGCCATGGCGATATTTTTCTCAAATTGGGAAATAGCGGATGCCGTATCCATTTTAGCGACAGACTCATCCCGGCAATCGTTGAATTCGATGATTCCACGACGCTGCAGACGTTCCACGATCTTCTTCCGATCTTCATGCAAAGCAATGATTTCAATGCGTTTCATGGATAATTTACTCAGTTCCGGCACCCCCTCTGAAAAATAGAATATTTTATTGTTTTAAAAAAATCTTTGCTATAACCATCTGTATCGCTTTCCCTTTTTTATCTCTCGTCCTGACTGTCAGTGCACTGGCTTCATCAATCGAAACCTGGCTGTTCTCTTTATAAATCTCGTCAATCTCCATCCGGTTGTCATTATAAAGGTCCGCGCTCTCCGCAAGTGCTTCCTGTCTTGCTTTATCCATGGTTTCACGCGCATTCCTGCTTGCCTGTGCCATGATTTCCTCCGCCTGATGATAAGCCGATTCCATCTTTTCCTCCGCTTGTCTCTCTGCAAGAATAATTCTATCCACGGTCTCTGAAACCATATCAACCTCCGCTCTGCCATTGCTAATCCCTTTGACTATTATTCGGCGTTGAAATAAATAGTGGATTATTGTTTGGCTTATAGAAAATAAAAGAGCTGAGAAATATCCACTCTAATCAAAAAGCTGATAAATTCAACCAGGTTAATGGTACATGAGTCAAGCGAAAATGTCAATCTGCGCTGTCTTGAAATTCTGTTGAAATCCTGCTGATAATCTTGTTTATTCCCGTGTTTACAATCTTATATTCATTCTGACATCTTGCTATAATTTTCATCAGGTATGTCAAGCGGCTGATTTTCTGCTGTAAAAAACAGGCGGCGGACCCAAGGAAGGCGTACAAGCGTACTGCACGCAAATGCCCGAAAAGACCGCTGTCTTGCTGTATTCAGCGCCATCCGCCTTGCCCTTCCTGCAATGCTTCCTGTTATCCCCTATTGGATTTTATAAGAAATAATCGATTTTTATTTCATTGCTTCTTATGGGTGTGTGCATGATGAA
>CAZJXH010000405.1:0-2186 GCA_964549475.1 uncultured Oscillospiraceae bacterium | reverse complement strand
TGAATGAAAGCTGGGGGGTTCACCAGGTGGCGGACAATGAACAGCAGCGGGATTTCGTACGGGCGATGTATTATCTAATCAAAGCAAATGACCAGACTCGCACCATCAGTTCGAATGACGGATGGGAACAGATTGAGACAGGGGACATCTTCGGTGTCCATGATTACAACATTACGCCTGAAAATGTCGAGGAGCGGTATGCGGATATCTACAGTGTGCTGAAGTCCAGTGTGAATTTCCGCCCGGTCTATGCGCGCGGCATCCAATATACGGGGATTCCCATCATGCTGACGGAGATGGGCGGCATCAAGCTTCGAACCGATGACGGATGGGGGTACAACAAAACTGCGGAAAATCCGGAGGAAATGCTCGGCCGGATTCAATCGATCGTATCCTTTATCCGAAATCACAAAGGAATCCAGGGATACTGCTATACCCAGCTGACCGACATCATGAAGGAAACAAACGGTCTGCTGACGCCGGAGCGGGAACCGAAAATACCTTGTGAAAGATTGTATTCGATTTTCGGAAAATGACAAGGACCGGCAGAGCAGGCAAATGGATTCATGAAAACGGACATAAAATTAAAAATTGACCGGAGACATGGATGATTATAAACAACAAAAAAGAGAAATCGCCAACGCAGAATACCCCCAAGGAGGATTGGATATGAAAATAATGAAGAAAAAGATTGCCTGGATTGTACTTGCCCTGATGCTTGTCACCTCGGCTTCCACCGGATGCGGCAATCCCGGCGGCATCTCCGGGGCTGGAAGCCAAAGCGGACAGGAAAGTGGACAGAAATCGGTCATCACGTTCGCCGGCTGGGGATCGCTGGCAGAAAAAAAGATTTTCACACAGATGATCGGAAAATTCACCGAAAAATACCCGGATATCAAAGTCAATTATCAGCATGTCCCCGGTACGCAGGATGATTATATGGTTAAGCTGTCATCCAATCTGGCAGCCAGTAAAATGCCGGATGTGTTCTATGTGCACAGCGATGATTTCTATGCCTGGGTCAGTGCGGGCCGACTGTTGAATCTATCGGATTTTCTTTCAACTTCGAAGGAATATGTGAAAGGAAAAGTATGGGATAAGTCCATCAGCATTTTTCAATATAATACTGAAACAAAAAAAGTCGGCACGGACGGGGGATTGTACGGGCTGCCCAAAGATCTCGGCCCATGGGCCATGGTTTATAACAAGACGCTGTTTCAAAAAAAAGGCGTGGCATTGCCCGATCCGGTAAAACCGATGACTTGGATCGATTTTGTAGAAACCGCAAGAAAACTGACCGGCGGGGAAGGCCTGGAAAAAATCTTCGGTACAGCCAATTACACCCTCGAATCTGCTGTATGGTCCAATGGTGCGGATTTTCTCAACTCGGACAAGAACCAAGTGACGGTGGACACGCCGAAATTCGCTGAAGCGATGCAATGGGTGGCGGATTTGTCTTTAAAAGAGGGGGTATCTCCCTCCCCGGATGAAGACGCGGCCAGCGGATGGTTCCAGCGCTGGATCAATGGAAAAGTCGGCATGGCATGGATGGGACCGTGGGATCAGGCGACATTCTGGGATACGGCTAAATTTGAATGGGATATCATGCCGACCCCGGCCTCTCCTTCTACAGGGAAAGGAATCTCCTGGCTTGCCTCAGCCGCATTGTGTGTGTCCACCACCTCGAAATATCAGGATGCATCGTACAAACTGGCAGAATTCCTGTCGATGAACGATGAGGCGCAGACATTCAATTTCACCAGCGGACAGGCTGTTCCCAATATTATTGATATGGCGAAAAATCAATATCTTTCGATGAATAAAGCCCCGGCGAACAAGCAGATTTTTATCGATATCATCGAAAATCCTGAAAAAGGGCAATTCAAACCTACCTATTACACCAGTGACAATACGTGGTATACCTATTTCTTTTCAGAATCGACCAAAGTCTGGAACGGCACGATGTCTGCGGCGGATTTCTGCAAGCAGATCCAGCCTGAAATGCAAAAACGGCTGGATGGCAAATAAAAACCATCCACACGAATAAGAGCGATATTGATTCATACATTTCCAAAGCCATATCCATGGCAGAAAAAGGGGTGACCGATTTGTCCACAATACAACCGATGAGCCGAATGCGAAAAAAGGAACGCCGACTGGGGCTTGTTTTTATCACTCCACTGTAT
>CAZJXH010000404.1:0-2188 GCA_964549475.1 uncultured Oscillospiraceae bacterium | reverse complement strand
TATGTTAAGCATCGGAGGATTAATCGGGAAATGATGAAGAAACCAAGGAAAAGAGCAGGACTTAAAACACAAGAGGCAAGGCTGGGGTGGATTTTTGTCGCACCGGCGATCATCGGATTCAGTATCTTTACATTCGGTTCCATCCTCCGGTCGCTTTATTATGCACTGACAGACTGGAATCTGCTTACCCCGCCCAAATTTACCGGATTACTGAACTTCTCGAATATTTTCCAAGACAAATATTTTTATCAATACATGGGCAACACGTTTTACTTTGTGATTGTCCTGGTCCCCTTTGTACTGGCCATTTCCCTGATTCTGGCGGTAGTGATAAACAAAAAGACAAAAGGGGTCAACGTATGGTTCAAAGTGGCGCTCTTTCTCCCCTCCATCACATCAACGGTTGCGGTCAGCATGGTATGGCTGTGGATTTTTAATCCCAGTATGGGAATCCTGAATAACATTCTTTCCGTGATTGGAATTTCAAATCCGCCGATGTGGCTTGACAGCACAGTTTGGAGCAAACCGGCATTGATCATCATGCGGATCTGGCAGATGAGCGGCTACTATATGATCATGTTCCTGTCCGGCCTTCAGACCATTCCGGAAAATCTGTATCAGGCGGCTGAAGTGGATGGCGCGACGAAATTGCAGAAATTCTTTAAAATAACCATTCCGATGCTGTCAAACACAACATTTGTTGTTGTCGTCCTGCTGGTCATCGAAGCTTTCAATATGTTTGAAAGCGTATTTATCATGACGAGCGGCGGTCCGCTGGGGTCGACCAGCACGATGATGTATTATATTTACGAAAAAGCGTTCAGAAATTATGAAATGGGTTATGCGTCGGCACTGGCATGGATTTTCTTCCTTATTATCCTGGTATTCACCCTGATCCAGTATCGTTTCCGCAACGAACAGGGAGGGGAATAAAATGGGCAGGGATAAAGCGTTCAAAGGCATCCGGAATCAACGGAAAATCATTTCAAATTCGATTTATTACATTGTCATGGCTTTTTTCAGCTTCATTATGGTCTATCCGTTTATATGGTCCGCGCTTGCATCGCTGAAGACGAAGGCGCAACTATATGAAGGCAGTCCGTTAAACTTATTGCCAATGCCTTTTACTTTTGAAAACTATCAGCGGCTGTTCGAAGCACTGCCATTCGCCAAATTCACGATGAACTCGGTGGTGTTATCGGTCATGATTCCGGTCGCTATGATCATCGTGGCTTCCTTTACGGCCTATGCGCTTGCAAGACTGGAATTCAAAGGCCGAAACATCATCTTCTTCCTGTTTATCGCAACCATGATGATTCCAAGCCATGTCACCCTGATTCCGAATTACAAGACGATCGTGGACATGCACCTGATCAATTCCTATCTGGCGCTGCTGCTGGCCAGTGTATTCACCGCATCCAACGCATTCAACATTTTCTTTTTCCGGCAATATTTCCTGAGTATTCCGAAAGATCTGGAAAATGCGGCGATTATTGACGGATGCTCGAGAACCGGAGTATTTCTACGGATCGTGATGCCGAATTCCAAGCCGGCGATTGCCACAACGGCGATCTTGAGCTTCCGGTCGGTCTGGAATCAGTTTTTATGGCCGATGCTTGTGATCAGCGACTACGATAAGATGACCCTGACAGTAGGCCTGAAATATTTAAAGGAATGGGAGCCGAACTGGGCGGTATTGCTGGCAGGCGCGACCATCAGCATCATTCCGATCATTATTGTATATCTTATTTTCCAGAAACAATTCATGTCTGCCAGTATGAACTCCGGGTTCGGAGGACAATAGAATATTAACCCGAGAAGGATTAATATAAAAATTATTTAAGAGGGGGAAACGAAAATGAAAAAATTCTTTTTAAAAGCGTTCTCAGTGATGTTCGTCTTTGTATTCGCATTCAGCCTGGCTTCCTGTGCAAAGTCTGGAACGGGTACAAGTTCGACATCCGCATCGGGCCCTTCCAAAGCATCCGATGTTGCTTCGGGCGGTCGGCACATGAGCAACCACTTTGCAAAACCTTCCATAAGAATTCAAAACGTTTCATCCGTAACAGGGAATCATACACTTAATTGAGTTGGTTGTGCACTGCCTATCAAAGATAAAGAAGGAGATGGGATTTCATTGTATATTTCCTGTGCTTCGTCAATTTTCGTAAGTAGTGAGTAGGAACAA
>CAZJXH010000403.1:0-2204 GCA_964549475.1 uncultured Oscillospiraceae bacterium | reverse complement strand
TGAAATCGGAGGAGGTGTCCTCATATTGCATCGTAGGCGACTGGGTGTTGATCCCCATGATAATGGTGCCCTTATCGCCGACTGTTATGGTCACATGATCTTTTGTTGTATAGTCATTCAGCTTTGCATTGGCCGGAATATCCCCTATAGTTGGCGATTTTTGGAATTCACTGATCTGGTTGGGAGAATACCGGGATATCTTGCCGGATTTTCGCAGGACAATTCCTGTCGCATCCGTTGTCGTGACGCGGACATCGGCTCCGACAAAAAAGCCGTCTCCATAAACACCCGGACGGGCTTGTTTGTTGGAAACAATCATTGTATTTTTGTTTCCGTCCTCCACGGTAAAAACCTCGCGGAAAACATTCGGTTCGAAAGAGGAATCTTCGAGCAGGTTGGTTGTAGGGTTTGTGTCCAGATTGACTCCGCTTCCCAGCACCCCGATATTATTGCCTGTGTTTGCAATGGCCACGCTTATCATCCCATTTTTTGCGATCGCGTCAAATTGGAAGGATGCCAGCAGGGTCAGAATATAGGCAATAAGGATGGACACACAGGCCAGGGCTAAAAAGACGAAGCCTGTGCGTTTATGGAGCTGGTTCAATTTCAAAAACGAGAATCTTGACAATTTTTCACCTCAACATCTGCTTATAGCAAATGAATACCGTGCTCTTTACATTCATGGGACATGTCTTCCGGCCATACGGAAGACTGGACTTCTCCGATATGGGCTTTGTCGAGAAAATACATGCACAGCCGTGATTGGCCGATACCGCCGCCGATGCTCAGCGGGATGGTGTTTTCGATCACGCCTTTATGAAAAGGAAGGCCCGCCCGTTTCATGCAATCCGCCTTTTTCAGCTGTTCTTTCATTGCGCTGGCATCGACGCGGATGCCCATGGAAGACACTTCGAATGCCCGGTCCAGTAAAGGATACCAGAAAATGATATCGCCATTCAACGTCCAGTCATCGTAGTCCGGGGCTCTCCCGTCGTGTTTGATGCCGCTTTTAAGCAAATCGCCGATCTGCATTACAAAAACCGCTTTCTTTTCTTTACAAATCTCATCTTCGCGCTGTCTTGGCGTCAAGGTCGGATAGCGGTCCTCGAGCTCCTGGGAGGTGGTGAAATAAATCTCTTCCGGCAATTTACGCCCCAATTCGGGGTAATAGCGCAGGATATGGTTCTGGGTTCGCTTAAGGCAGCTAAAAATATCCTTGACGATTTTCTTTAAAAAGTCAATCTGGCGGTCTTCCTTGTCAATGATGCGCTCCCAGTCCCATTGGTCCACATAGACCGAGTGCAGGTTGTCCGCAACCTCGTCGCGGCGGATCGCATTCATGTCGGTATACAATCCTTCTCCAACCAGAAAATCGTATTCTCCGAGAGCCATTCTCTTCCATTTGGCCAGGGAATGCACAATCTCGACATCCATCCCGATTTCTTTAATATCAAAGGAAACCGGACGTTCTGTTCCGTTGAGGTTGTCGTTCAATCCTGTCTTGGGACTGACGAAAAGGGGAGCGGATACACGGGTCAGATTGAGTGTGTCTGCGAGTTCCTGTTCAAAATGATCTTTCAATAGTTTGATGGCGATTTCGGTTTCGCGAACGGTCTGTTTCGTTTTATAGTTTTCCGGCAATAGCAGATTCCCTTTTGTTTTTATCATGACAACCCCTCTACTCTTCTTTATCCGATTGATTTTACCCTTGTTTTTTATTTTTTACATTATCCGCTCTTTTGCTGTCTTCGAGCGTTTGTTCTCTCTGTGTTTATTTCTTTGCTGTACCCTTTTTCTCCGTGCTTTTATTTTTTCTTTATCCGCGTTTTTGCTATCTTCTGGTCTTTGCTTTCTTCGCGCTTCTATTTTCTCAGTTCTTATTTTCTTCGTTTTTTTATTTTTTCTGCGCCTTGCAGGCTTGTCTGGCTCCGGTGCCGGATGATGTATGCTCTACACCGCCGCAGGTTCCGCAGGATCTTTCTTGCGTCTTTTGAATAAATAAACAAGCGCGATAACTCCGACTGGAATCATCGCCCATTCCGCGATAACAAAAATCTCCCCGGCAGGCTGATTGTCAATCAGCATCATGGGCACTGCCGCGCCTAGAAAATTGAATGCCATATGCAGTGCGATCGGTACATAGATGGACTTCGTCCATTCATAAACAGCGCCAAGCATGATCGCCGGGATAATGACATAGCTGG
>CAZJXH010000402.1:0-2238 GCA_964549475.1 uncultured Oscillospiraceae bacterium | reverse complement strand
AGCATACCATCGCAACTGGCGAAGGAGAATCGAAAATTTATATATAAGTTGATCAGATCAGGCGCAAGAGCAAGGGAATATGAACTGGCGATGATGTGGCTCTCTGATTGTGGTCTTGTCCATAAAATTAACAAAATTTCTAAACCGTTCATCCCCCCAAAAGCTTACGAAGACATCAATACTTTTAAACTATTTTTACTTGATATTGGTTTACTTGGGGCAATGAATCAGCTTGAAAGCAGAACACTTCTAAAGGGTAATGATTTGTTTGGAGAATACAAAGGGGCATTAACGGAGCAATATGTTCTTCAACAGCTTGTTTCTACTAAATGTGGTTCGATCCATTATTGGTCCGCGGATAATGGATCAGCTGAAGTTGATTTTGTCGTTAACATAGGGGATCAATTAGTGCCAATTGAAGTGAAAGCAGAAGAAAATTTGCAGGCAAAAAGTCTAAAAGTATATCACGGACTATATCATCCAGAACTCACTATCCGCACTTCAATGTCCACTTACCGAAAAGAGTCCTGGCTTACCAATATCCCCTTGTATGCTATTAGTTGGCTACCCTCCTTAGTTTAATTCTTCGAGATAAACGTAAACTCAGGTAGGATGGGGAATACATGCTCTTCCTCCATCGGAGGAAGAAACAAGAAATAAAGTTACCTTATTTTCATTGCTTTTTGCCTACAAACATATATCATGATACCGGTATGGATTATTAGTTATAGGAGACATGAAACATGAAAGAGTTTATTTGCCGGTTGAGTGAAGAATTGCATGAAACGTTGCGTAAAGATGCTTTTGAAAATCGAGTTTCCATGAGTGAATTGATTCGATCTGCTCTAGAGGAAAAGTATCAGATCAAAAATCGCATCAATCATAAGAAACCAAATTCAAAGCATCAAAAGGTTAAATCTATAGATCCTGTTACTCTATTATCTGAAGTATCTCTCAGAGAAGTATGGGATAATCCATCCGACGATTGTTACAATGATTTGTAAGTTTGGGGATATTGTTTTAGTCCCCTTTCCTTTTTCTACGCTTAACCAACTTAAGAAAAGACCAGCTCTTATTATTAGCCAGGAGATAACTTCCTTGCTCAAAGGTTTTGCTATTGCTCTTTCGATTACTAGCCAACAAAAGAGTTCGCTAAATCATGGTGAATATCTGATTCAAGATTGGAAAGAAGCTGGATTACTTAAACCAAGTAAAGTGACTCCTAAAGTTTTTACTCTAGAAACTTCGCTTATAGAACAAAAATTAGGTACTATGTCTGAATCTGAGTTTCATTTATGTTTGCAGTCATTTTTTTCAATTCTAGGAACATAGAATGGATGGGAATATGTTTAAAAATAAAACGTTATTGATCACTGGTGGGACGGGAAGCTTTGGAAATGCGATACTCAAACGATTTTTAGCCACAGACATTGCGGAAATCCGCATCTTTTCCCGGGACGAGAAAAAGCAAGATGATATGCGCAAGCTCTATCACCATGACAAAATCAAATTCAACATTGGAGATGTTAGGGATATTCCGAGTGTTAAAAATGCTATGCATGGAGTGGATTATATATTCCATGCTGCAGCGCTCAAGCAAGTCCCCTCTTGTGAATTTTTCCCGATGGAGGCTGTCAAAACCAATATTATTGGCACTCACAATGTTCTTACGGCAGCTATTGAGTGTGGCGTAAAAAAGGTAATATGTTTATCGACAGACAAGGCTGCCTACCCGATTAATGCGATGGGGATCTCCAAGGCGATGATGGAGAAAGTGTTTGTGGCAAAATCGAAAACAGTTGATCCCAATCAAACGCTTATCTGTGGGACTCGCTATGGCAATGTGATGGCTTCGCGTGGCTCCGTGATTCCTCTGTTTATTGATCAGATCAAACGAAGGCAAGCATTAACCATAACAGATCCAAACATGACACGATTTTTGATGAGTCTTGCCGAAGCAGTGGAGCTTGTCGTATTTGCGTTTCAACGCAGCGAGGCTGGAGATATTATGGTGCAGAAATCTCCTGCATCAACAGTTGGCGACTTGGCACAAGCTTTGCTAGAGCTATTTGGTGCTAAGAATGAGATCAAAGTGATTGGCACCCGTCATGGTGAAAAGCTCTACGAGACTCTGCTGACAAAAGAAGAACATGCTGTCGCTAAGGATATGGGCAACTACTTCCGGATTCCTGCGGACAAACGAGACCTTAACTATGATAAATACTTTGTGGAAGGTGA
>CAZJXH010000401.1:0-2258 GCA_964549475.1 uncultured Oscillospiraceae bacterium | reverse complement strand
ATTATACTTTAACCGTCCCTCTTTTGTATACTTTTTGGGGGTCAGACCAGTTCTTTTATTTCATTGGGATAATACAATAGAAATGAAATAAAAGAACCGTCCCCATATTGCACCCATGTTCCATCTGTTACGAATCCATTTCTTTTCGTAAGCGATCGTAAGCGATTGTACTGCCAACGTTCCAAATTGCCCTTCCAACGTTCCAAATTCCTTGACATTGGAAGTGACTTGTGGTATTATTCCACGGTGACCGCATGAACAGGGCCTTAAAATGCATTTATTTGCATGCCTTATGCAGCGAGACTGATTACAGGAGGAAAACAGAGTATGTATGCAATCATTATGACAGGTGGCAAACAATACAACGTCCAAGTCGGCGATGAGATCTTTGTAGAGAAGCTTGAAGGCGAGGCCGGAGCGCAGTTGAAGTTTGACCAGGTACTGGCGTTGTCCGATGAGAAGGGATTTCAAGCAGGAAGCCCGACATTGGACGGAGTAGTCGTAGAAGCTGAAGTAGTAAAGCAAGGCAAGCAAAAGAAAGTTATTGTCTTCAAGTACAAAGCAAAAAAAGGCTACAGGAACAAAAAGGGACATAGACAACCCTATACGAGAGTTCGTATCAACAAGATTGTTGTCTGAGGATTCCTTTAAGGAATGGAACCATGATTACGATAACGTTAGGAAGAGCATCCAGTGGGTTCATACAGAAATTTACCATATCCGGACATTCCGGGTATGCAGCAGAGGGGTCAGACATCATCTGTGCGGCGATTTCCGTATTGGGACAAACAGCGATCGGTGCATTGCAGGATATTGCGATTCTGAAAGTGGATTACCTGGTACGAGAGAAAGATGGATATCTGGAATGTACCACCCCGGCTCCCGAAGAGATGGCGAGTGGTCAATACCAGATTGCAAATACCATCATGGATATGTTTGAACTGGGTTGCAGACAAGTTTCCAAGAGTTATGGTAAGAAATACGTGAGAATTTTAAATTCATCATTCATAGAGTGAAGGAGGTGCAGCGATGATTAAGGTAAATTTACAACTTTTTGCTCATAAAAAAGGCGTAGGTAGCACAAGAAACGGCCGTGATTCTGAATCCAAGAGACTGGGTTCGAAAAAAGGCGATGGGCAATCAGTACTAGCTGGAAATATTTTAGTTAGACAGCGCGGAACCAAATTACACCCTGGAATTAATGTTGGGATCGGATCCGATGATACCCTATACGCATTAGTCGAAGGCAAGGTTAAATTTGAGAGACGCGGTAAAGATAAAAAGCAAGTAAGTGTTTATCCGATTGCTGAGTAATTTTTAAAACGAAATAACAAACAGGGCCTGGCTTTGAAAGTCCGGCTCTTTTTTTCTTACAAACCCGTTAATGGAGGGGAAATAATTATGTTTATTGATAGTGCCACAATTTCAGTCAAGGCTGGAAACGGCGGGAACGGGATGGTTTCTTTCCGTACGGAGAAGTATGTACCGAACGGCGGGCCGGACGGCGGAGATGGTGGCAATGGCGGACATGTTATTTTTTATACCGATGAGGGAATCCGTACCTTGCAGGATTTCAGATACAAAAAAAGTTATGCCGCCCAGGACGGGGGCAAGGGAATGAGAAGAAGATCCAGCGGACCTGCAGGTGCAAGTCTGAGAATCGCCCTGCCCGTCGGGACGATTATCAAAGACGCGGAAACCGGGCATCTGATTGCGGATTTATGCGAAGCAGGGCAGGAGTTTATTATTGCCAAAGGCGGACGCGGCGGCAAAGGAAACATGAATTTTGCAAATTCTGTCCGACAGGCGCCGAATTTTGCACGAGCGGGCCAACCCGGGGATGAGCTGGTTCTTCAAATTGAATTGAAATTATTGGCGGATGTTGGACTGATCGGGCTTCCCAATGTCGGAAAATCGACGCTTCTTTCGGTTGTTTCAGCGGCAAGACCCAAAATTGCGGATTATCATTTTACGACAATAGAACCCAACCTCGGTGTTGTATCCGTTGGCGGAGACAGTTTTGTTCTGGCGGATATTCCCGGCTTGATCGAGGGCGCAAGCGACGGGCTGGGTCTTGGACATGAGTTTTTGAAACATATCGAAAGAACCAGGCTGTTTATCCATGTGATTGATGTATCGGGCAGCGAGGGAAGAGATCCGATGGAAGATTTCAATATCATTCAAAATGAATTGAAGAGCTTTCAAGAGCAATTAAGCCTTCGCCCGCAAATTATCGCAGCTAACAAGGTTGATCTGGC
>CAZJXH010000400.1:0-2262 GCA_964549475.1 uncultured Oscillospiraceae bacterium | reverse complement strand
TTCCTGATCGCTGACGAGCTGAACGTCAAGGAAATCATCTATACAAAGGATGCAAAAGCCTTCTTTGATTACCGATTCAAACCGCAGCTGAAGACACTCGGCAAAAAATTCGGCAAACTTCTTCCTGCGGCATCCGAAGTGATTAAATCCCTTCCCGGAGTAGAAACCGTCAATGAACTGAAAGCATCGGGGAAGATCGTCATCAGGGTGGACCAGCAGGATTTCGAGCTTTTTGAAGAGGATCTTCAGATCGAAACCGTCCAGCCGGAAGGCCTGGCAACCGAATCCGACCGCAGCTTCACCGTGGCGATCGACACCGTGCTGACAGACAGTCTTATCGAAGAAGGCTTCGTCCGCGAAATGATCAGCAAGATCCAAACGATGCGCAAAGAAGCCGGATTCGAGGTTCTCGACCGGATTGTGTTCGGATTCCGAGGAAACGATGTGCTGAAAGCGATTATTCTGCGCAACAAAAGCTTTATCTGCGATGAGGTATTAGCGGAAGACATTTTCGAGAACCTGTCCGGATTTGAGAAAGAATGGGATATCAACGGGGAGACGGTGATGTTTTCGGTGGAAAGAAAAATCAAACAAATATAGTTATTAGACTGTCTTTACAGAATGGAAAGAATAGAATTCCATGATAATATAGTATATAATAACAATCGTGTGATTAAAAATACGGCTTTCCATTGGATTTACGGATTCAAGGGACACGGAAGCATGACAGAAAGGCATTTATGATCAATACATTAATCCAGAATCTGAATCTGGGCAACATCAATATCCAGGACATCATCATCCGGGTGTTCGTCATCTGCATCTCCCTGTCTTTTCATGAGATGGCTCATGCATGGCGCGCTTACAAGCTTGGCGACGATACCGCACAAAGAGCGGGACGATTGACAATGAATCCCTTGGCGCATCTCGACCCGATCGGAACCATCATGATGATTTTCGCAAGAGTCGGCTGGGCGAAACCGGTTCCTATCAATCCGAACCTGTTCACCCGCTCGAAAACAATGAAAAGGGGAATCATCGAAGTCAGTCTGTGCGGTCCTTTATCCAACCTGCTTTTAGCGGTAGTGTCCTATTTGCTTTATAATCTGTCTTTTCTGGCGCAGGTGCTGTTTTTCGGGAATGTCCAGGTTTACAGCGCAATCAATCCGGTGATCCAGGTGCTGATGACTCTTTTCTATGCACTTTATTACACAAACATTTTCCTAGCGATTTTTAATCTATTGCCTGTTCCGCCACTGGACGGATTCAAGATTTTCGGCTCTCTGCTGCCCGGAAAGTGGTATTATAAGCTCATGGATTATGAACGGTATATCGGACTTGCATTTCTGGCAATCGTCATTTTTGCTGGAAGCGCTTTCGGAACCGTTCTTCAAACCGTATCCATTCCATTTCAATTCGTCATTGAAAAACCGATTGATTTTTTGTTTGATTCAATTTTAAAGCTTCTATAAACGAAAAGACAATATGCTGTTAAATCTCTCATCAAGGAGGATGCCATGTCATCAAATATCATCGTAAGCGGAATGCGCCCTACAGGGAATATCCATCTCGGCAATTATTTCGGTGCACTGGAGAACTGGGTCCAATTGCAGGATTCGTATCAATGCAACTTTTTCATTGCGGATTTGCATGCATTGACCACTGGATACGCCGATACGGATCAGTTGAAAGAAAACACCTACGGTATTCTTGCGGATTATCTGGCGTGCGGACTGGACCCGGATCGTTCGGTGATTTTTCTGCAATCTCTGGTGAAAGAACACGCCGAACTCCATCTGATGCTTTCCATGTCCACGCCGCTGGCCTGGCTGGAGCGATGCCCCACATACAAAGACCAGATTGCGAATCTGACCGACCGTGATATCATGACATATGGATTTTTAGGGTATCCATGCCTGATGGCATCCGATATATTGCTTTACAAGGCCGATTATGTTCCGGTTGGAGAGGACCAGGTTCCCCATCTGGAACTGACCCGGGAGATCGCGCGCCGGTTTAATTATCTATATAAAGCGGATGTTTTTCCCGAACCCAAGCCTTTATTGACAAAATCAAAAGTGATCTGCAATTGCTTACCGTCGAATTCAAGCTTTAACGGAGTAATCTGAAAACCCTGTGAGAAAGAATAAATACTTAAGGAGAAAAATAGAAGAATTAGATATATTTTCTTCGTTACCATAGATTTATCTGTTGAATTAACAGGACAATGCACTATTGCTGAGTCAAATATAAGAAAAAAAC
>CAZJXH010000399.1:0-2264 GCA_964549475.1 uncultured Oscillospiraceae bacterium | reverse complement strand
GGAAATCCCTGAAAGCCACACGATTGCAAAACAGTTAAGCCGGACTATTGAAGGAAAAACAATTATAAATGTTGTTGCAAACGCATCCCCGCACGGGTTTGCGTTTTATTTCGGAAATCCAGATTCCTACCAGGACCTGCTGCGAGGCAAAACCATAAGCGGAACAAATGCTGTCGCCGGGCAGATTGAAATCGCCGTACAGGATGCCAGGATATTATTAAGTGATGGGATTAACGCAAGATATTTTCGTGCAGGGGAGCCCATTCCCGAAAAGCATCAGCTGCATATCGAGTTCGATGACTTTTCTTCTATTGTTTGCACGGTGCAGATGTACGGCGGACTCCTGGCATTTGCAGAAGGGGAGAACAATAGCCCGTATTATGTGACAGCAAAAGAAAAGCCGTCCCCTTTGACGGATCGATTTGATGAACGATATTTCATGGACCTGATAAGCAGCACAAAACAGACCATCAGCATCAAGGCTTTTCTGGCTACCGAACAGCGGATTCCCGGACTGGGCAATGGCGTTTTGCAGGATATTCTGTTTAATGCAGGGATCAACCCGAAAAGCAGGCTGAATGCCTTGTCCGATCCGGATATGGACAGGCTGTTCCAAAGTTTGAAACAGACCGTTTTTGAAATGACTTTAAAGGGCGGACGGGACGCGGAGAAGGATTTGTTTGGCTGCAACGGCGGATATCAAACGATTTTATCCAAAAACACGCTCGAAACGCCTTGCCCTGTTTGCGGCGGAGCCATTACACGACAGGCATATATGGGAGGGAATGTCTATTATTGTCCCGTATGCCAGCCGATTTAAAGTGATGGAAAGGAATCCATGGAAAGGGATCCTATGAAAATAACATACATCGGCCATAGCGGGTTCTTGATCGAGTGGGCGGCAAGCTACTGGCTGTTTGACTACTATAAAGGCATAATACCGGAGATGGATTCAATGAAAAAGGTATTTGTATTTGCCAGCCATCATCACAAGGATCATTTCAATCCGGAGATTTTCACATTGCTTGATCCATATCATGATATACAGTATGTGCTGTCATCCGACATCAAACCGGCCGGGGATCATTTCCGGAAAGCAGGTATTCCGGATGCGGCGGCCGATCGGATCGTATTCGTCGAACCATCGGAGGAATACGTTTTTTATGATGCGAATCAAGACAGAATCGATTTGAAGACATTGAAATCCACCGACTGCGGGGTCGCATTTCTGCTGCGCTATCAAGAGAAAACCATTTATCACGCCGGGGATCTCAACTTGTGGGTATGGAAGGAAGAATCAAAGCAAAACAACAACAATATGACAGCTCTGTTTAATAAGGAAATGAGTGTTTTAAAAGATATTCCAATCGACATTGCATTTGCTCCATTGGATCCCAGGCAGGAAGAATGGTATTATATGGGAATGGAAAGCCTTTTAAATACTGCAAAGGTGAAATATGTCTTTCCGATGCACTTTTGGAGAAAAGCATCGATCATCCGGCAATTCAAGCGGGAGCGGGGCATGAATCTGAATCATGCAGAAGTCATGGACGTCCATCAGGCTGGACAGGAATGGGAAATGGATGAGCAAGACAAAGCGGACGGGCAGGCAATGCAGGGAAGCGGTGCAACAGACGGCGAAGAAGTGAAACAGTAAAAAGCGGTACATTGTCGCAAAATCGGAATATATGACAGATAGAAATAAAAATTTGAAACATCCGGGAGGAAAATAAAGATGAATTTTAAAATGATCCATGAGAATTACAATGTTTTGGATCTTGAGAAGTCCCTTGCGTTTTATGAGAAGGCGCTGGGCCTTGTGGAAAAAAGACGGAATACTGCGCAAGACGGCTCTTTTATCATCGTTTATGTGGGGAATGATTCTTCGGATTTCGAACTGGAGCTTACCTGGCTGCGGAATTGGGACCGGCCTTACAATCTGGGGGACTGTGAATTCCATCTGGCGTTCAGGACGGATGACTACAAAGCAGCTCATTTGCTGCATGAGCGGATGGGCTGCATCTGTTATGAAAACAATGTCGTATCCTCATATTATTGTTTCTGCAAACAATAATAATATACGACACACTCAGTAAGATTTTATTGGGTCTAAAGAGGAGTTATTTTATGCCAGCTTCAAGTTTTTCTGCGGTACCTGTAGCAAGTTCTTTAACAAGCTTTGGCTATAGCTTAGTGAACGATGCCAGTATAGGAGATGAAAAAGAAGAGGAACCAGTATCTTCAACATCTTCTAGCCATAGTTC
>CAZJXH010000398.1:0-2296 GCA_964549475.1 uncultured Oscillospiraceae bacterium | reverse complement strand
AAAATAATTGAACAGATCGGGCATAAGAAGCAATGTATCGGCTTTTTCGAGAAGAGACGAGTTTGCCCTTTTCATTGCGACCAGCTGATATAGAGTATTGATCTGCATGAACTGTATTCCGGTCTTCTGATATATTTCTTTTTTAGGAACGATTTTAAATGTTTCCTCCATCATGCCGTTGTTTCGTTCGTCTCTGTAATGGACAGGATTGCCCAATAACTCCCCCGAATGCCCCAGCAGCCCGAAATCCACACCCCAGGTGTCCACGCCGATTCCTGCAATATCTCTGTTCCCGTTTTTACCGCATTGGATGATTCCCTGCTTCATCTCATGAAAAAGCCGCAGGACATCCCAATGGAATGTTCCATTCACCATGACCGGATCATTTGAAAAACGGTGGAGTTCTTCCAGCAAGAGCTTCTCCCCGTCGTATTTCCCCAGGATCGCGCGTCCGCTGCTTGCGCCATAGTCGAATGCCAGAAGTTTTAACATATTGGGTTGCCTCCTTGCTATTTTTATTTATTTAAAATATAAATATAGATACAAACATAAAAATAAATATAAATATAAATAAATGAGGATTATCTATTCAGCAGGCTGACCGCAGCCTGTCTTTTTGTATATGCGGATGCGGTCCTCAAGAACCGGATGTTTTTTCACCGTCTCTTCTGAGAACATCCCCTGGCTCAAATCCTCTGTGGCCGCCTTCTCATGCCCGATCAGCGCCCAGGTGGAGTCAATCAGGTTGCTGAATTCCGGCTTTCTCATCGCTTCGCAGACAAACTTCTGTCTTGGTGAATTGATATCTTCTCCGCTGATCTGAAACAGTTCATCCCGTTCACAAAGTGATTTCAACCGCTCAAGCTGTTCTGTCGTATTTCTCGAAGGCATATAAGTGACGGAGTTGAATCCAAGTGTCTTGATTGTTTCAAACAGCTCCTCGATATAGTCATCTTCGAATTTCTGGCTTTTCTTATCGCCTGTGGCGGAATCGACTACATCGCCAAGATACGCATATGCCGCGATCGAGCCGGTTTCTTTGCATAGGGCGATCACTTCCCGTACATCCGGGCATTCTTCCGCTGCATCGATATAAAACATCCCCACCATAGCGCTCTTAAGTGCTCCAAGAAGGTCATAATCGTAAAAAGCGTTGTCATGGTCAAGGAGAATCCGTTCATTCTTACTGCTTATCTCTATTTTCAATTCCTTGCGCAGAAAATCCACAAGTCTAGGCCCTTTGCCGAAATTTTCCATCAGCTTATGGGAAAGAGCAAACAGGATATGCCTTTCGGTGATGCTTCCGCCTTCTTTCTGTTTGGATAAGGGCTTTACCTCTTTTTCAAAATCCAGGGCAATATCAAAGGGTTTCATCATCTCATTGATCCGGTCGGTCATCCGTGCATTTCTGCTGTTCCGCGCCTCGGAAAAGGGAACGAAAAAGGCTCTTACCTTGTCAATTTGTGTGTGAGGAACGCCATGCATGGTCATATAGGCCACGGACATCTGATCGGGGTTGTTGATACGCCTCCCGTTAAGAGGCGTTTTGGAAAAGTCCACTCTGCATTCCGCGCCGATCGTGGTTGCCATGCCGATGATCTTCCCGGCCTCGATAAACTCCCTTGCCCCGCTGATGGAGTCATGATCCATGATTCCGGCGGTTGTAAGCCCCGCATTGTATGCCAGCCACAGCGCCTTTGAGGGAGAATAAGGCGAAAAAGAATAGAAGGTATGGATATGGTTGTTCACATCGTTCGACCGGAGAGGCTTTTCGATGTCGCCTTTTCGAATCCCTGCGGCAAGTTGTGCAAGACTATCCAGTCTTGCACGGACATCTTCATTATTCAGATTGTCGAAATAAGGTTGATATTTGTTGTTCATGATATCTCCGTTTATCGCATTTCTTGCCCGCCTGCTACATAGAAACCGGCTATAGTACACTATTTCTCCGGTTTCATTCGTAACCGGCTTTTCCCTTGATTAAACGGTTTCATTCGAAACCGTTTACCGCATCTCTTGTCCGCCGGTTACATTCAAGGCCTGGCCGGTCATGTAGCTTGCCTGGTCGGATGCAATATGGGTGCAATATGGGGACGGTTCTTTTATTTCATTTTATTTCGTTTATGCAATAAAAGAACCGTCCCTATGTTGCACCCATGTTGAATTTCGTTTATGCAACGAAAGAACCGTCCCCATATTGCAACCGTTTATCGCATTTCCTGCCCGCCGGTTACATTCAAGGCCTGGCCGGTCATGTAGCTTGCCTGGTCGGAGGCGAGGAACACCATGGCGTTCG
>CAZJXH010000397.1:0-2299 GCA_964549475.1 uncultured Oscillospiraceae bacterium | reverse complement strand
ATCGACCCGCACCGCATAATTTTTAATAAGGTCTGTGTCAATCCATACGCCGCTGCTGCCGCGGCGCACCAGGATTTTTTCATTCACGTCCACAAAAAGCTGGATATGGCTGCTGTTCGGAACCTTGCCTCCTGCGCCTTTTGTATCCAGATAAATTTCGAAGGACGAATTATCGTAGATGTTGCTGCTGCTGCCCCACAAATCCTTATCCGCGATTTGTGCCCCGATATAGATGCCGCTTTCGCCATAAAAGCCTTTTATCGAAGCACTGACCGTATCTCCAAAGGTCAATGCCTTCAAATCCGCCCACTGGGAATCATCCAGATTCCCGTCCAGGTTGATTTCCGGCTTTTTATATCCGGTGTCCAGAATAAATGGATTTTCGTCCGCGCTTGCGATGGAATCTGTCAGTTTGACCGGCTTGGCCATGCATAGGATAAAAATGCTGGCTGCGGCTGCAACTGTAATGATGCCGGCAATCGCCGCGATAAGAGCCCCTTTTTTATGGGACCGGATCAATTCTTTTATTTTCATTTTCAATTTCTTTCCTCCTATAATGAATTGCAGGGGAGGTGCATTTCTGTTGCTTTGCAAGAAATGCCGGACGATCCATGCCAGTTCGATAAGGATCGTTTTTCCTCCATCAGCCTTTAATCCCTGAAATCGCCATGGATTCGATAAAATAACGCTGAAAACAGATGAAAAGGGCAAGCAGCGGCAGCGTGGATATGATTGAACCCGCCATGATGACCGGATATTCGCTGGTTGCCTCCGACATGCTGTTCAAAAGCCGGAGCGCCAGCTGCATGGTATAATTTTTCTCTGAATCCAGGTAGATCAACGGACCGAGAAAGTCGTTCCAGATTCCCATGAACCAGAAAATCATCTGTGCGGCAATGGCCGGCTTCATCATCGGCAGAAATATCCGGATAAAAGTGGAAAACCACCCGGCTCCGTCGATTTTTGCCGCATCGATAAACTCATTGGGAATGCCGTTGAGAAACTGACGCAGGAAAAACATCATCGTCACATTCCCCAGCAGCCCGGGAACAATCAGGGGGATAAAAGTATCCACCATCCCCAGCTTCCCCCAGACAACATATTGAGGGATCATCGTTACCGCTCCGGGAATCATCATGGTTGCAAGCAGCCCGATAAACAAGATGTTTTTATGGGGAATCTCCATTTTCGAAAAAGCAAAAGCCCCCAATGCAGAGACAAACGTGCCTGCGATCAGGACCGGGACAGCGATGATCAGACTATTCCGAATGCCGCTTAGCAAAGGGGATACCGCCCAGACGTCGATATACGCCTGGAAAGTGAAAGGACTGGGAATCCATTGGGGGGGGAAATCCAGCGCATGGATTTTTTCTTTCAAAGAAGTCGACAGCATCCACAGAAAAGGGAAGAGCATTGTCAGCGATACCAGCGACATCACCAGGCAAATGGCACCGTTTGTGATCCTGGTTTTAGTTTTCATTTTATAGGACATCGTTCCCACCCTTTCTATTTACTGGCGTCATATACCCATTTATTGGAAAATTTGAATTGAATCAATGTCACGATCAAAATACCGATCGAAAGAATCCAGGAAATCGCGCAGGCATACCCCATGTTTCTGGAAACAAATCCTTTATCCCATAAGTAATACACAATGGTGATGGCCGAATGCTCCGGTCCGACCCCGGTAATGATGAATTGATCCCCGAAAGCCTGCAGACCGCCGATAACACCGGTGATCAGAATGAAAAACGACACAGGCGTCAGAATCGGGAGTGTGATATATCGGAATTTGTGAAATGCATTTCCACCATCGACATCCACCACTTCGTAATAGTCACGCGGAATATTCTGCAGCCCTGCCAGGAACAGAATCATGGTGCTGCCCACGCCACGCCAGATTCCCATGACGATCAGGGAGAATTTCACCCAATGCGGATCATTGAGCCAATTCGGTCCGGTAAATCCGAACAATTGTCGGATCATCAGGTTCAGAACACCATATTCCGAGTTGTAAATCCACCGCCAGAGCAGCGCAATGGCCACCATGGAAGAAACGGCCGGCAAATAGGCAATGACGCGGAAAGTCTTTCTTCCCGGGGTTTTCCGGTTGAGCGCCATCGCCATCAGCAGCGCCAGGAACATCCCGACCGGAATCCCCAGCATCAGATAAAGCGTGTTGCCAACCGATTTCCAGAACAGTGGATCAGCAAACAGCATCCGGTAATTTTCCAGTCCAACCACCATTTTTGTACCGGCGACGATGTTCCAGTTGGTAAAGCTCATATAGAGAGAATAG
>CAZJXH010000396.1:0-2308 GCA_964549475.1 uncultured Oscillospiraceae bacterium | reverse complement strand
TTAGCTTTCCGCAGCAACCAATAATGATATACATTAAATATTTTCTGCGCAAAATTGAATTTTCTGTTGCACTAGAATCGCATTAGCCTTCTTCTGTTTCGTCACCGAAATCACAAGTGTGTAGCTTGTCGTTGTCAAACACTGCGCATATCTGGTCAAGATTTTTGCATGCTGGTTTATATGTTGGATCAAGAGAATAAGCTGCCCTATAATGACGGCGTGCCTTGTTTGCGTCGCCGGTCAGCTCATATAATATGCCAAGTAAATTATGCGGATGTGGAGCATCGGGGTTTATACGCATGGCCTCACCAATCAGTTTAAAGGACTTTTCATAATCATACGTGCGGAGGCTTTTGGCCGCCTGGAAGATACACAGCGTAAATCTGTCATTTAAGATTTCAAGATTACTCATCTCGCTTGCCTCCTTATATACTTACACTAACAGATATAGTATAAAAACGGTATTTAAGGGATTCCGCTAGTATTAAAAAAGTATAAAAATCTGATATTGATGTTTTGGGACTGCTACGAAAAAATGATAATACTCTTGTTCCGATATGTTTTGACCCACCATATCGGAACAAGAGTATTATCATTTTTTCGTAGCGTTCAGTTAAGACTCCAATTTTCTTATGTCTACACCGAGATGTTATATAACAAAAGCATGTATACTTGACTATTTTGTAATGAATGTTATGATATTTAAAGATGCCGATCATAAATTCCAAATTATAGGATTGATTTAATTAAGAAGGAGTTTTGCTCTGCTTACCAGAATACAGAGCTAATCAATTGGCAGATTGATTGTGTGCTTTGGCTTTGGCGATTGTCCCTATAATTTGGAATAATGATGGCTGGAAACACAGGAGTAACAGAATTACTCGCAGTGAAATATTAACATATGACTATTCTGTTGTATAATATTTTGTTTGCTACGGATGTATCTTTTTAAAACGAATGAATCAATTCATCATCAATGAATACATCCATTCGCTTTGCGTTTTTCAGGAGGTAATATGGATTTTAGAGATTTGAGTTATTTCTGCCTTACCGCAGAAATGGGACATGTCACAAAAGCCGCAGATAAATTAGGAATTGCTCAACCTTCGCTGACTCGGATTATCGGACAACTTGAAGAAGAAATCGGTGGGAAGCTCTTTGAAAAAGACGGCAGGAGCATAAGACTCACTCCCGGCGGAAAAGTGTTTTACAAATACTCAAAAAAGGCACTTGATGACATTGACGTTTTAATTACGGAAATGGATTACGTCTTTGACCGCAAGGAGCGCACAGTGACTCTGTTGTGTAATACAGAGTCATTCGCAACGTGGCTGATATTGGAATTTCAGAAAGCCAATCCGCGATATTCGATTTCTGTACTTCATGCGTCGAAGCAGGAAATGATAAATGCACTTAAAAGTGGAGAATCTGATTTTGCGCTGTGTTGCCCTCCAATTGCAGGAAGTGATTCTGGTGAAGGCTGTACGGAAATCGCGTTTTATGAAGATGGGTTGATTCTTTTACCGCCAAATCATCCTCTGCTGGCACAGAAAAGTGTATGCCTAGATGACTTGTGCGATTATTCGCTTGTAACAATGCAAAAAAATAGCGGTATGAGAAATATGCTTGAGCCGGTTTTTGACAAGTACAATTTTCACCCTCATATAATTTGCGAGTCGAACAACCTGAACATGTTAATTCAAGCGGTGCTGGGCGGACTTGGGTACGCTTTCGTGACAAAGCTTATCATAAGCGATCACCCAGAGCTGATGCAATACTGCGTCGATATAGACATACCAGAAAAAAGAGGCTTTTTCGGGCTTAGCTATCCGAAACGTTCGCTTGAGAACCGAAATAATGCGCATTTCAGAGACTTTGTAATGAAGTCACTGAGCAATCTGGAAATAGAACTTTATGGAGAAGAGGCTTTGAAACCTCTTGAAGAATATAATAAAGACTGAACAATGTGAAACAAGAGAGCCATGAATTCGTTATTCAATGGCTCTCTTGTTTCACATTGTTGCTTAATCAATTATAAATATATGCTATTTGGAAAAATTGGTCGCTCCAACGACAGATTCCATGTATTCTCCGAGCTGTGAACGAAGCTCGTCGGTGGATTTGTAGCGCGGGTCGATTGCGTCTACGTCTACATAAAGTGTGGGAATACCATACTTTTCCTGAATCATATCGGTAACGATTTTGCCGGAAGCCCAGGTATGCTTGCAGCCGACGTGTCCCATGAATATGGATACGTTTACGCTGTAATCGGCATACATATCGTCGATAATTTTGATCCAGTAGTCGG
>CAZJXH010000395.1:0-2320 GCA_964549475.1 uncultured Oscillospiraceae bacterium | reverse complement strand
ATGCTGTTTTCCAATTATCGCGAAGTCGCCCTTTCCGATCCCGGCATCACCATTGAATCCGCTTTTAAGGCACCGGTCTCCTACAAGACCATTGTCGCTATTACAAAAGCTGAAGGCACCGGAGAAAAATTGCAGAACACGCAGGGTGAAACGGTGAATATCGAGATCAAGGCACCTTTGGAAGCCGGAGAAGGTATTTTTATTGATCTGGAATATCCGGAAGGCAGTTTTGGTTTTGTCCTTTCCATATTTACCATTGTCAGCATGGTGATTGGAATTCTCCTTTTGATTTTAAGCATTTACTGGTACCAGAAACACGGCAAAGACGCGATCGTTTCTCCTGTTGTCGAATTCTATCCACCCGAAGGATTAAGCTCAGGAGCCATTGGCTATATCGGAAACCGTCTTGTCAACCCGATTGATATTACTTCGATGCTGATCTATTGGGCATCTCATAATCATCTTCATTTTCTTGCCACGGGAAAGAATGACTTTACCATTTCTTTCCAATCCGATTTGGACGAACTGCATCCGCAATGGGAGCAGAATGCATTTGCCAAATTGAAGGAATTGATTCTGAACGCGGACAATTCCCTGACAAAAGAGGAGCTACAGACCAATTTCTATAAAGTTGCCGAAAAAATCCGGCCGGCGATTCCTCTTTATTTTAAAAATGAAAGGGCGCTTGACGATAAGGTATCCACTCGGATGTCCGGTCTGTTGAGTTTTATTTCCGCCTTCTGGATGGGTATATTTACCGGAATCATCGCTTACACCGGATTGGAATCGGGGGTTCCTTCTCTGATTGCCGGGGTGACAGCTTTTATCCTCTCGCTGATTTATTTCGGACTGATTCGCGCTCTTTCAAATGGCTGGTATAAACGGGCGAAAATCGGAAATTACAGTCTGGTCTTTGTCTATATCCTGTTCGGTCTGGTGTTGATGATCGTGGCAATTATCCTTTCCCTCTCCGTGTCAACCACCGTTCAGTTCCCTGCTATCCTGTTTACGCTGCTTGCGGTGATTATCTCCCAGGTCATCGCCGTATTTACAATCAAACGATCTGTTTATGGTCAACAGATGCTTGAAAGAGTGGTTGGATTTAAAGAATTTCTAAAAACCGCCGAGAAAGAACGATTGGAAGCGCTTCTCAATGAGAATCCAGAGTATTATTACCAGATTCTACCCTATGCCTTGGTCTTGAATGTCTCTGATATCTGGGAAAGCAAGTTCAGAGGCCTGCAGATGGTCGAACCGAGCTGGTACCAGGGTGGTTACCCCGGATATGTGTTCACCTATGCGGCACTCAATTCTTTTGCGCACTCGGCCTCTACAACATTGTCCCATTATACGGCTCCGCCTTCCGCAAGCGGTACCGGAGGCTTCTCCGGCGGCGGTGGCGGCGGTTTTTCCGGTGGCGGCGGCGGTGGCGGCGGCGGCAGCAGCTGGTAATTGTATTGAAAAATGTTGACGGAATAATAAAATAAAATAAAGGCAAAAAACGCTCCTCGATGCACCCTGGCAGAGAGAAAGCGTTTTTTGTTTTATATGATTTTTTATAATTTCTTTATGATTTCTTTATGATTTTTTTATGATTCGAATATTTTACATATTATTAAATGATGCTTTTAATAATATGTAATACTTTTTTACTATTCTGATTTATTTGTTTCCGTTTCAAAGTTGAATGCTGATGACAGCTCGGATGGCTATTCTTCCTCGTGTGCGTCCTCTTCCACACCGGCGAATAATTCGCGGTTCGAGTCATTGATCATATTGTGTTCCACATAATATTCTTTGATTGCAGCTTTGACCGCTTGTTCTGCCAGTAAAGAACAGTGCATTTTATGGGCCGGAAGACCGTCTAGTGCTTCTGCCACGGCTTTGTTGGACAATGTCAGGGCTTCTTCAAGGGGTTTCCCGATGATCATTTCGGTCGCCATGCTGCTTGTTGCAATAGCAGAACCGCATCCGAATGTCTTGAATTTCGCATCTTTGATGATACCATCTTCAATCTTCAGATAGATCTTCATGATATCTCCGCATTTTGCGTTTCCGACCGTACCGGTACAACTCGGGTCTTCCATTTCCCCGACATTTCTTGGATGCATGAAATGGTCCATGACTTTATCACTATACATTGTTTATTCCTCATTCCTTTTTTTATTGATCGGTCATCGAAAGAAGAATGAATCGATGATTCGATCGCTTGATTGATAATGGATAACTCGACTGAAAATGGATTATATAATTAAAACGATATAACAATAGTTGTGTAAATAGAGCATTTCTAAAATCACCATCCTTATTCCTTACATGC
>CAZJXH010000394.1:0-2375 GCA_964549475.1 uncultured Oscillospiraceae bacterium | reverse complement strand
TATTATACATCATTGACTTAAAGTAGTTCAATATGTCAACTCAAATATTATTCCAAATACAAGATAACTCGGAAAATGGAAACAAACATCTAAGTTTTTTGTGAATTCTATGTAAAATAAATGATAAATTTCTTGCCTTAAATCTTTATTGTTATACTTGACAATGTGAATGAACTAAATTATAATGTACAAGCTGTGCATGACACGAAACGCTGTTTTATGCCCCGCAAGACATGGAGAAGTCGCGTAGCTTGGTCGAGCGCGCACGATTGGAAATCGTGTAACGGTCAAAAGCCGTTCGAGGGTTCGAATCCCTCCTTCTCCGCCATAAAAAATCCATGTGTCAGGATTCGAACCTGCTCATGGATTTTTTCATTTTAATATGGTAAGATATGTGCTATAAATCGTTTCAGATTATTTATAGGATGGGAAGTGAAACGCAAAAATGGAAGTAGTACCATCTAATTGGAGCGAACGTCATAAGAAATTGAATCAAGCCATAAGAAAAGCAGAATACTTTACAGAAGCCATCGAAATGATTTTAGATTTGCATAAAGATTTACATACCGCAGCAGTCAGCGGACTGAAGGGTCGGAATCAGATCGACGCCCTTTTGGATGATTTGAAGCGAAACGAATATACAATTATGCCAACATCCAAGGATGAAACACTTGCATGGGCAATTTGGCATATTACCCGGATAGAAGACTTGACAATGAATATTCTGGTGAACAATGGCACCCAAGTCTTTGATGAATCATGGAAAACGCGAATGAATATTTCAATATCTGATACTGGAAATGCTATGACGGACGACGAAATTATAGATTTCAGCAAACGAATCTGTATTAGTGAATTATTAAAATACAGGAATGAAGTGGGCATGAGAAGCAGGGAGATTGTAAGAAATTTACACTCGGATGATATGAAACGCAAAATCTTATCCGACGCAACTTCTGAAATTTTGAGAGAAGGTGGCGTTACGGAACAGGCAGATTCCATCTGGCTGTTGGGTTTTTGGAGTAAAAAAGATGTGGCAGGAATTATATTAATGCCCATGACAAGACACCAGACTTTGCATTTGAATGATTGCTATAAGTGGAAAAAAATCATTCGAACAAAAAAAGATTTTTGGGCTGTATGAGCATAATGTATCAACAAGAATTGCCGGGTCTTCTATGAGACCGCATCTCGAAGTCTATTCTTATATTTATGTAATGAGGGTTCGAATCCACCATCAAAATCTAATGATATCGATTTTGGAAAAAAACACAAAAAAACCTTGCAGTCATTCAGACTGCAAGGTTTTTCGTTACTTAGACATTTCACATAACTTGTACTTTGTGCACATTTTCGATTATCTGGTTTATTATTATCCAATAAAGAGCAATCGTGATACGTTATGGTCGATTTTTGCAGCATTTCTAACAATATTCGATTTGATGATTAATTTTGCAAAAAGAGGAGAAATCTGTGCTCGTGGATGGAAGAAAATCGAGTACCAAATATTATGTGGGGAACTGACAGAAGACACTATATTCAGCATAGAACAATCACTGGATATTTTAGATCAAATAATGATGAGTGCTCTCACGAGTGTGCTCCATTAAGAAGCCCTGTGTTATCAACTTACACAGGGCTTCTTAATATCATCAGTACACTTTAAAGTACGCATATTTATTCTGTGCGCCATCGACCTGTCAATTGAATAGTCTCAATTTCTAGATTTAATTCTCAAAAGAAATATTGATTTCAATTGGGATGTCGTCTGCTAGAAGTTGGACACATAAAACCTGATCGGAGCTCATTTTGATTGACACATTTTCGCCTTGAAGCATGGTCGGAGTTGAAATGTCGATGATAATACCGATGCTAGAGAACGCGGTTGCCGCATGAGCGGTAAGCATATTCGTTAATTCTGATATTGCACTCATTGCATTATCGTCGAATTCATCCACCGAATCGCACATCATGGTTGATGCGATTTGCTTTGCGGCCTCTATATCAATGGAGTAAACGACGTTGCCTCTGAGTGCGCCGACGATGCCTACTATAACAACTACTCCCGAACTCATCACTTCTTTGTTTTTAGAAATCAAATTGCCTATTTGCGCACTGCTGAACCCAATATCCGGCATTACATTGGTAAAAGATTCGATAAAGGGGTTTATGAGTTTTACATCCATTCTTCAGCCCCCCTTTTGAAACCCACATTTAGTAACAGCTCGCCAAAACTTGTTTCTGCTATTACGGATGTTGTTTTGAAAGTGGGGGCAGATATGAGAACACTGTCACCGGATAGGATAGAAGGAGGGGCTAAGCGAAGACCTAAAGCCTTGTTTTTTCTGTTCAAGATAGAACATGCGTTTCCGGCA
>CAZJXH010000393.1:0-2379 GCA_964549475.1 uncultured Oscillospiraceae bacterium | reverse complement strand
ACCGCAATCCGGCATTTTGAAAAAGCACTGGAAAAGGATCCGGGGTATGCATTGGCATGGGCAGGTATCGCCGACAGCTATAGCCTGATGGGAGAGTATACAAATATTTCAAGAAGGGTTTTCCTTGATAAACAAATGGCCGCGATCAACAAGGCATTGACTCTTGATAAAAATCTTGGTGAAGCAAGGGTATCGCTTGGAATTTCGCTGATGTTGAATGAATGGGACTGGAGGAATGCTGAAAAGGAGTTCCGGAAAGGTCTTGTGCTCTCTCCAAATTATGCCACTGGTCACCACTGGTATGCGGAACTGCTGCTCTTCACCGGGAGGATGAGTGATGCTTACCGGGAAATCACGAAAGCAGTGGACCTCGATCCTGTTTCGCAGGGCATCCTGAAGGACAAAGGGATCTTTTATTATTACAACCAGCAGTATGATAAAGCGATCAGTATCGCAAGGATGACACTTGAACTTGATCCTGGCTTTGTGCCGGTGTACCGCCTGTTGTCGCTCGCTTATCTCGGGCAGGGAATGATCGAAGAAGCCATCCTGGAAAGTAAGCGGTGGGGAGAATTAACGGGAAATAAAATAAAGACTGAGATCGCGCTGGCTCATATCTATGCCGTTGCGGGGAATACCAGTGAAGCGGTTCGGATATTAGCGTCAACAGAAACCAGCCAGCTCGGTAGCAATGATTACCGTGGCGTAGCCCTTGTTCATGCAGCATTGGGAGATATCGAAAACGCTTTTACCTGGCTTGAACAAAGCTACCGCAGGCACGAGGAATCTCTCTGCAGCCTGATGATCGACCCAAAATTTGAAATGCTCCGTAAAGACCCCCGTTTTGACCGGTTGCTTGCAAAAATCGGTCTCGTTGATAATAAGCAAGTTGCAGGTGCCGGCACGTAATTCTGCTTAGCCCATCCTAAATATATCCTTGCTACCGGTAGCTGCCATTCTACTTCAAATTGTCCCCCCACACTACTTTCCGGGGTTCCAAACCTGCCTTTCTTTGTGCTATCGAAAGGATGAAAGGAACAATCATCCTTCCGTGAAAAACCAGAAGATTTATCCGGTTGAATTCATCCAGTCCTTTGAAGAAATCCGAATCCAGTTAGAAAGTCAGATCCTTGAAAAGCCAGATCCTTTGAAAGCCAAATTCCTGAAATATCCAGATCCGGTTGAACCAAACCATTGAGAAGTCCGATCCTGTCGAAAAAACCAAATTCCTGAACGTATCCAGATCCGGTTGAACCAGAACATTGAAAATCCAATCCCGTTGAAAAAACCAGCTAACTGAAGTGTCCAGATCCGGTTGAACCAAACATTGAAGATCCAATCCTTTGAATCACTCCGGGCCTGTTCAGCCCGGATGCCGGTGGATATCTTAAAATGAAACCTATGGAACCATCACAAAAGAATTCCGATTCCGCGGCACAACCAGAAAATGTGCATCTCAGGAAAATGGTAAGCGAACTCGTTACCGGCATTGTACCTGCAACGGTTCGTCACCAGAGTTTCCTCGTGAATGATATTCCTTGTGACATGACCCTTTCCGCCAATGCAAAAGCAGTTGCCGCTGTGCTCGGGAAGTTAATTAATACAATGGCGGTACACACCAATAAAAGCTGTGTCCGTATTACTGCGAAAACATCCAGCGACGTGGTACTGGTCCAATTCCGGGATCAAAACAGTACGAATAGTTACACGATCGCTCAAAGTCTTTTATCTGCGCAACCGATCGCCGAAATGATCGGAGGTTACCTGGGTGTCACCAGTCAAAGAAAGAATGAAACGACGATCGTATTCAGTTTCCCTAACCTGCCAATGGCAGCCTGAAAATAGTTTCCCTCCCTTCGTCCTCCTTCCCTGCCATAATTGATGTGGCCTTTTTATTAATGATAGTTATGGGTGATGAGTTAAGAGTTGAAACCCAAGGTTGAAAGCTTACGACCGGATGTCATGTTCGTTAACCTTTCTTAAATCTGCAGAAAGATTCTGTGTTAAGTCGAAATAATTTGAGTTGTTCATTTTTGCTTAGGAAAGTCTTTATTGTCTTTGCGACCCTTGCGTAACCTTTGTGCACATTGCGTTACAGTATTTGTATCGCAAAGGACGCTATCAACCGCAAACAGGGCCGAAACAAAGATGAAATTTTTGTAATAAACTATTGGTTGAAGATGAGCGGTTAATAAATTAAACGCACGCTTTGATTTCAATGGGCTTTGTTCCTGGTTTGTTATTGTTAACAAGTTTTTCCTTCGGGGTTTGGATTTGGATACGTATTAATACTATTATTGCTAATCAAATCCAATCCTTCGGAACTCCTTACAGTTCGCTCCATCCTCCTTTGTCACACCCTTTCATTCGTATTTTCGG
>CAZJXH010000392.1:0-2398 GCA_964549475.1 uncultured Oscillospiraceae bacterium | reverse complement strand
CCGGATACATACTATAAATTTTATCGGGATTCCAATACAATCGAGGCAAAACGCAAGGAGAACCTGTCCGAAATCACGCTGGACGGCAAAGCGAATGAATCCCAATGGCAGGGCAGGGCGGCATATGTTTTCGGCGACGGAGGAAGAGGCTCCGTGAAAAGTTTCTTTGGCAACAAAGGACTGTATCTGTTCTTTGATATGAAAGACGGCAATGTTTCCGCACAGGGCACAACCCCGCATCTGAATGACTCTGTGGAAGTGTATCTGGATCCGTTAAAGGACGGCGGGTTGAAACCGAAGGCGGATGATATACAGGTCCGTGCGGATGTCAGCGGCAATATAGCAATGCTGCGCGGCGATGGAACCACGTGGGCAGAAGCCTCGAATGCGGTTTTTTCCGGCATTGGAATAGACGGGACATTGAATGGCGCTTCAAAAGGATACACAGTAGAATTGTTTATTCCATGGAGTGATTTGAACATGACCGCAGCGCCCGCAGGAATGAAGATCAATTTCGGCTCTGTGGATTATAACGGACAGAAGGATGCAAAAGGCAACCGGATCATTGCCTGGAGCGGAACCGGCAAAGAGGTACAAATCCCGGACACCTACATTCCATTGGATAGCGATGGCGTTTCGGGAGCCACCGTCTCTTCTCCGGCATCGGAAATCACACTGGATGGCATGCTGAAGGATGGAAAATGGACAGGCGCGCCCACTTTTGCTTACAACGGAGGGAAAGTCGGGGTTCGATGGTTCTGGACTGCAAAAGGCTGTTATGTGGGCTTCGAGGTGAAAGATCCCTCCGTACAGACCAATGGAGCAAAGCCGTTTGAAAACAGCAGCGTGGAGCTTTATCTTGATTATAAAAAAGATGGCGGAAATCCTCAATCCGATGACCGGACGATTCTGATCGATGCCGCCGGCAATATGCTCTTCCGCAAGGGTGTGAAAAATGCATACGAAGATTTCGGTACCCGCGCCATTCTTTCCGGAGTGAAAAAAGGGAGCGGCGGATATACCGTGGAACTGTTCATTCCCTGGACAGAATTCGGCACCGGCGGCATGCCGCAGGAGATGGGGGTTGCTTTCGGGCAGGTGATGAGAAGCTCAGCCGCCAAGGAAACGGTATGGACAGGGGACGGCCTTTGCGCTGATCCGCAGAAACCCGCCAATTACGCAAGATTCACCGCAGACCGGATCGGTGCGGAGGCGGTCAGACCTTCCATCACACTGGATGGGAAGGATACCGAAAGCTTATGGAGCAACCGGACGGTTTTCTCATATGGCGCGGGAAATTCGGTTAAAGTGCGCCATTTCCTGGATGAGAAAGGAATCAGCTTTTTCTTCCAGACAACCGATTCGGATGTATGGGCAAATTCCAATAAGATATGGGAAAACGACAACATTGAAATATACCTGGATTCCTTGAAAAATGCCGGAGCTTCTCCTCAGACAGACGATTACCAGATCCGCATGGATGCTTCCGGGAAAGTATCCTGCCTTCGCGGCACCGGCGGCGATCCCGGATGGAAAGACTGTCCGGTCCTTGCGCAGACAGCGGTGCGGGTCCGGGGCACAATCAATGACGGACAGGCGGATACTGGATTTGATATCGAGGTGTTTATCCCGTGGAACGCACTGGGATTGTCGGGAAAACCAACTGCCATGGGCATCAACTTTGGCGCGGCGCGCAGCCAGAAAGGCGCTTTGGACGGATGGAGCGGAACCTCGACAGATCCGCAGAAACCGGACAGCTACTATACAATCAGCAGCGATGCGATCACGAAATGAAGAGGGATGGAATATGAGAAATAAACAAGTACGGATACTGGCAGGCTGCCTTGTGTTTTCGATGTTGTCCGCCAGCTGCGGCATGGCACAGGCAGGATGGAAGACCCCGATGAATGAGAAAGAGACTGCCTACGCTTTTCCACAAAAAGAGACGTATACGAATCATCTTGAACTGGATGGACAATGGGGATCGGGGAAATATACCGGCGAAGGGCAATACGGGATCGGAGATCCGTTTGTGATGCGATTTGACGGAAGGTACTATTTATACCCGTCTTCCGCAGAGAAGAACGGTGAAGAACAAGGGGTGAAAGTGTTTGAATCCGAGGATCTGGTCCACTGGACCTACAAAGGGTTTGCTGCGACCGGAAACGAAGTGGAGAGCGCTTTCGCACCGGAAGTTGCCTATTACGGCGGGTCATTTTACATGATCGAATCCCAGGCAGGGAAAGGGCACTATATTTTAAAAAGCGACAGCCCCACGGGTCCTTTTTTACCGGTTACAAAGAATTTCGGACGAAATATCGACGGTTCTTTCTGGGTGACGGATGAGGGGAAATTGCTGCTTCTTTACCCGGCCGACAATGTGATCAATATTGCAGAA
>CAZJXH010000391.1:0-2411 GCA_964549475.1 uncultured Oscillospiraceae bacterium | reverse complement strand
CAAAGATAATCAAGGAGAAAAGTTCGGCTGGGGATCAGGCTTTGCTTCAGATATAAAAATTAGGGTTCCGTTTACATACGAATGCGAAGCAAGTGGAATAAAAACAAAAGAGAAATGCGATTATGTTTGGTATAGCAGAAGCTTCCAATACAAATTGTCGGAAGGAAACAGACTGCTCCTTAATTTTGAGGGCAGCGATTATATAACGAAAATTTGGATAAATGGCAAATTTGTTAGCAAACATAAAGGCGGCTATACTCGATTCACAGTAGATATAGCAGATTATCTGCAAAGCGGCAATAACTATATAATAGTAAAATGCGAGGATGATTCGGACACTGAACATTCAAGAGGAAAACAACGATGGCGTAAAGATAGTTATTTTTGCTGGTATGCTGAAACTACAGGAATATGGAAAACCGTATGGCTTGAGGAAGTTTCTGATATATATATTTCCGAAATTTCTTTAGAGACAGATATAGATAACGATTGTGTGATTTTTGAAGGCAGAGTTAGCAGCTGCCAATCGAACACAAGTCTGGAAATTGAAGTCAGGCTTGATGGACAGTTAATATCATGTGCAAAATATGTTCTTATGAATGAACATTTCAGAATTACTCAGAATATCCGAAGTAATATGGGAGATCCATCAAAAGTCATACTCTGGTATGATTACAGTCCGGTCATATATGATGTGACATTCAAACTTAACGTTGGCGATAATCCTAGCGATATTGCAGGCTCGTATTTTGGCCTGTGTAAATTTGACATAAGAAATGATGTTATTAATCTCAATTATTCACCGTTTTATTCCAAAATGGTTCTCAATCAAGGTTATTTTGACAAGGGCGATCTTACACCGTTAAGCGAAGACGATTTGTACAACGATGTCGCATTGATAAAAACCATGGGATTTAATGGGGTTAGACTGCATCAAAAAATCGAAGATGAACGTTTTTTCTATTACTGCGATATTATGGGCTTAACTGTATGGTGCGAAATGCCATCGTCTTACGCCTTTACTCCTGCGGCTGTGCAGAATGCAATGATTGAATGGCCAGAGATAATCATGCAATATAAATCTCATCCTTCGCTTATGGCGTGGGTTATTTTCAACGAAAGCTGGGGGATAAGCAGGGTCAGGTCGGACAGACGCGAACAGGAGTTTACGGAAGCGATGTATCACCTAACGAAAACACTCGATTATAGACCTGTTATTTGCAATGACGGATGGGAAAACACTGTAAATGACATTGTGACAATTCATAATTATGCTCAGGTAGGAAGCGAGTTGGAATCAGCAATTGAGTATGAACTGCTTTTAGCGCAGAAAGTTTCGGGAACACCCATGCGTAATGCTTTTGCGGACGGATATATGTATAAAGGCCAGCCAATAATGGTTACTGAATTCGGAGGAATCGCCTTTTCCGATGAGCATGGGTGGGGATACGGCGACACAGTAAAAGATAAAGAGGAGTATCTTAATCGCATGGAAGGTCTTATTGATGCGATAAAAAGAAACAGAAAAATTTCTGGTTATTGTTTTACTCAATTCAACGATGTTCAACAGGAGGTCAACGGGCTGCTTACAATTGACAGAAAATGTAAAACTGATATAAAAAGAATTGCTGCAATCAATTCGAAGGGCAGGTAATATGATGAAATTTGCTTTATGCTTCAGCAATAGGGGAACATTCCCTTCAGAAATCATTGATTCTTCTCGCAGAGAAATGAGCGAAGCGTTGAAAAAATATGGTTATGACTATTTAGTTATTGATGATGGTGAAACGAGATACGGAGCTGTAAATGGAAGAAAAGAAGGCGAAATTTTTGCATTATTTCTTAAAAAACATGAAGGAGAATATGACGGTGTGATTATGTCTCTTCCAAATTTTGGAGATGAAAACGGAGCGGCGGTCGCACTAAAAGACTGTAAGACACCTATTCTTATTCATGCTTTTCCAGACAGAGATGGAAGTATGGGTATCACAAAGAGAAGAGATTCTTTCTGCGGGAAAGTTGGTATGATGTCAGTCCTGAGACAATGCGGAATAAAATACAGCTTTTTCCGTCCTTTTACGGTTTCACCTTCTTCGGAAGCCTTCAGAAAACAACTGGACAAATTCGCATCTGTCTGTAGAATCGTAAACGGACTAAAAAATATTAATATAGGTGCTATCGGAGCAAGGAACACACCGTTCAAAACGGTAAGGTACGATGAAATTGCATTACAGAAGAACGGTATAAACGTTGAGACTTTTGATCTCTCTGATTTTTTCCAAAAAGCGGATCAGATAAATGAAAACAGGCTTGCAGATAGAATTGAGGATTTCAGAAATGAATTCACTGTTAATGGTACGAGTGATTCTGTTCTTAAAAGAATGGCGCGTGTCTCACTTGCTTTTACTGAT
>CAZJXH010000390.1:0-2412 GCA_964549475.1 uncultured Oscillospiraceae bacterium | reverse complement strand
GCCCTATTCGTAAGGCTTTCCAAGCTTTTTTATTTTACAACTGTCAAAGACAGGATTATACCAGTAATTTGTAGCAATGTAGTTATATTTATTAAATATTGCTCAATCAAATCTGGCAACCTCATCAGTATATAGAAATCGATTGCAAACAGCAATCCTTATTTTATAATTAAATATAAAAATCCGGTCGGAAACGATGATGAAACGATCAGAAATGCCGTGTAAAAATCTCGCTTTCTTCCATCGCTATATTAAAAAGAAATGACCATCTCTCAATTTGAGAAATGGTCACGCTTTGCCTGCAAGTTGCGCGATAAGGTGCTGGAGAAAAACTTATAACAGTATAAATATTAATATTTTGCTTTTAAAGCTACATCCGAATAAAAGTTTTTAACTTCAGCCGGTGTGCAACTATTGGAAAGTTCCACAAATCCAACAGCAGCATGATTGCCTGACAAGGAAGAAAATTCAATATTTACCATCTGTCCGACATAGTCCGATAAATCATAAGCAACACATCTGTATTGATCGGTGTGAACGGATACGGTATCGCTTTCGGCAAGCAACGCCCTTGTAACATTCCCATTGACCTTGCATTGAAGAGTGGGCGCTGTATCTGGATTTGTTTGTCTTACAAACATTCTAACGTAGAATTTAATGTATTTTGTCTCATTGGTTACATTTATTTTCTTCGAAATTTGTGAAGCTCCCGAAACCGCTTCCAGGTCCACGCCTTCGGAAAGGCGTCCAACATTTCCCGATTTTGTCCAATCAGTATACAAATCGCTAGGAGTCCATTTTGTGAGATTTTTTTCACTAACAGTAATTTTATTTCCCGTAATCCGGATTCCTGACACAAATACGATTTCTCCGCTGCCTTGACCGCTGTCATCTTGTTCAATTGAAATAATTGCTGTTTTCCCTTTCAATGCGGATATATCATATGTGAATATTCCTGGCGACTGCCCGTTTAATAGATAATAGCCATAATCGTTACTCTTCTTTTCATAATTGATGCTATTTAAAACAACCGATACCATTTTATCGTTTTCATAATACAGAGCGCGAACTCTCATATTCGTATCGACATTGCTTCCGCCGCCGCAAGCATACATAGTCAGATAATTATCTTTACCTGAATCTGTGCTGAACGTAAAATTATTATACATCCATGAATTAGGCACTGCGTCAAGAACATCATTTAAATCCGAGCCGTCAAGTCTGATTCCGGGCGTACCAGTTGCTGACGCATCCGCCCACTCCGCCTTGTCGTATTGCAGACCTCCCGCTTTAAGAATCCAACCTCCGATATTATTTTTATCTTCGAAAGTAAAATCTCTAACAGCTGTTACCGCAGTATCTTTAATATCTTTCCAGATATATTGTTCAGAAGATATAGGTGCCAACTCGTTTTTAAAATAATCATATGGAATATCGCTTAACTTAGTAACATTTTTGTGATCAACATTTTTGCTTATCATATCGAGCATTTCGCCAACTGTTACTAATACTACATCATCATCAAGAGAATTTACAAAACGATTAATGTAATCCATTGAACCGATACTCCAAGCATGTGCAAGAACAACAGTATAGCCTTCTGCTTTTGTATAATCTTTTGTATAGCCATTGATTCTCTGAGCAATCCTTTCCGCATAACCATAATACTCATTATGCGCATCGTCGCCTTCTGATCTCCACATTGATTCTCTTACCGTTACAAACGGCTTATTGTTTGACCAATAAATAGCACCGCCGCCTTCGAGATAATAATCACCAACAGACCATATTCCGCCTTTTATAGAATCATGTTTTGAAAAAGTGTCGAGAACGGAAGCATCTGTATAGTTATCAAGTAAGTTTACATACTGCATATCGGTTGCTTTCATATAGCCAGCCGTATATGCTGCGTACTCATCCAGACTGTCTTTATTATATTCGGCAGCGTTTACATAACCTACACCCGAAGGTCCTGCAATAAATTGATCCGATGGAGTTGACATTCCATAAAATTTATTCAACAAATCGGGAGCCAAATCATATAAAGCAGGTGAGGTCGTCCATGTCATTTTAAAATTGCCCCGGTATTTTGAGCCAAAGTACCTTTCGCTTGACGAAAAGTTTTTGGTCATCCACTGTACATTATCGCCATCGGACATGACTACGGCAACATAGTGTTTCTCTTTTTCAGGAGTTATTTCATTTTGCTTATAATTACTTTAGATACAACATTTGCTTGCGATGTTCAAGTAAAAAAAGAAATTTTAAGAGTATTTCAATTTCCTCATCGGGCAATGAGATTATTTGAAGAATATGTTAAAAGGATTAAGTTAAAAATTACCCTTTATAGAAACGGTGTAGGTAATGAGATTTTAGTTGAGGCAGTTGAAGGTAACACTATTTTAGATTTAA
>CAZJXH010000389.1:0-2435 GCA_964549475.1 uncultured Oscillospiraceae bacterium | reverse complement strand
CGGAATTCTCCCTTGCATGGGGATACTCTTTGTTGTACTGCTGAGTGCCGGATGTTCCGGTGCATTTTTTGGAATGCAGAATACCGTGCCGGCGACTCCGGTTTCTTCAGGTACTGCAACGAATCAGATCTCGAGTAACAGCACATTTGATCATCAGATAACGATGCAGGTTGTCATGGTGGACGAAAATGCACATGCTGAATATGCTACAATCTGGCTTACTCCCTCTGCACGCATTTATACACTTGCAAAAAATATTCCGGAGTACAAGACATATATCGGGTTGATGGAACAATCCATAAAAGACGGCTCTTTCCTTACTTTCACGCTTGATACTCAGGAATCTTCGCAAGGTTTTTCGATAATTAAGAATGTTGTGAAAGGCGTGCAGCCAACATCTTCTTCAAATGGAGAGAAGGCAGTGCAGGTAACCCCCCCGGTATCTTCTCCGGATGGAGTAAATCAGGCAACCCCCTCTTGTCAATGCCCGGATTTTCCCTGCGCCTCCGGGATGGAAACCTGTGTAAAAACCCCCGGGCCGGCTGCCGGGAACGAGGCCTGACCCGGAATCCGGAGGGGGGCAGGCTGGCAACACCCCTCCTGTTTTCTTCCGGATGCCAAGGAACCCCCCTGGCTTAATGGGGCGGGGCCGGGGCCGGTTTAATGCCGGACCCGTTGTCTATAGCCAGAATCGAGGGCACTGAAGAGCGAGGGTGCATTAGGGGCGAGTGATTTTGTGATTGATTTCCGTGAGATGAGCTGTTAAATAAAATTATTTTGATTATTCGTTTCCTTCCACAAAACGTTCCAAAATATAATTGTGGCAAGCTTGTTTTACATAGAGAAAGCAATCTGCAAGTTTATCTCTTGCAAAAGTTTCCCAGTCCCACCATTCGGAACGCTTATGTCTAATTCCTTTTATATTGCTTCGAAATCGGAATTTATCTTCTGATAATATGATCACATTTCTTTTTTCTTTACTACTTAATTCTTGAATTTCTGTATCTGCCGATTGATTCACTTCACAATCGCAATTTGAATTAAAGAAAAAAACGATTATTATATCGCAAGTATTCACTAACGCCATACTTTTTTCGTATGCATAGCCATATTTTGCGTTGCCCTTCTCTATTGAGGGCTTATTAAATGGAAAATCTTCAGCTGTGAAAACATGAGAATATCCGTTTTCTTTGAGATATTTTTTTAAATCATTAAGTATTGATTTATTTTTTTCAGTAAACGATCCACATATACCGATAAAAATTCGCTTTTTAATGTCACCAGTAATTGCATCTATTTTCAGCGAATCGGAATATAATCCCACATAAATTCTATCGGAATTGATATACGATAATGTAAGCAGACAAATGGTGTTTGACCATTCTATCCAAAGAATTATTACTAGTCAAATGCTATTTGACTAATACTTCATCATCATGAAGAAAAATGGGAGGCTATAAAATGCTCGATAAGGACGTTGTGAATTCGCTGTTATCTGAAGTACCTTCAGAGGTATTTGATGCAATAGCACCATTGTCCAATAAAAATAGTCAGGTAATCTTTATTGCATTGTTAAAAAATGAGCAAATGCGATTTGGAGATATTAAACAATTATTTCACATAAAGAACTCTGAAGAAATAAATCATCCCTTAAAGTCTTTAGTAAAGGCGGGTCTTGTATCCAAAAAAGCAGAATATTTAGAAGATATTGGTGATAGTGAGATTGCGATATATTGTCCGACATTCATGGGAAAATCTATGATGAGATCACTATACAAAGCAGTGATGGTAGGCAGTGAAAAAATCTCACATCCTCAATTGCAAATTAAAGCAATAAACCTGAGTGGTGGAATTGTAAGAAACAGATCTTACGAAAACATGAACATTTATGAACCGAATTATCAATTAAATCCAAACAAAAATGATTACCAACGAATTCCAGTTGCCGTTGGTGGGAGGTAAATAAAATGTCAGGAAATCAAAATATTATCCCGAAAATTATTGCCGGAAAAAGTGAAGACTTTAAACAAATATTCGCAGATGGTGCCTATACTTGGTTCGGCGGTGACTCGGGTACAATTACATTTTTTACCGATTCTGCTGATCCCTCCGTGGATGACAAAGGAAATCTACAAGTTAAAACCGTACAAAGGAAATTTTCAGTTGAAATACGAATGACTCATGAAATGTATGCTAGCTTGATCGATTGGATGATTGATCGAAAAAAAGCATTCGAGGAATCTCAAAAAGATCAAAAATAATTTTTGAATTAGCTCATTTATATCCGATCGGGGAACTCACTGTTGGATCCCCCCTTTCACTTTCACCTGCCCCATCCTTCACATCTTTAATACCCCAAACCAATCTGTACCAGCTAAGAATGAAAGATATCATCATCAAAGGTGCCCGCCAGCACAACCTCAAAAATATCAGCG
>CAZJXH010000388.1:0-2452 GCA_964549475.1 uncultured Oscillospiraceae bacterium | reverse complement strand
CTACAGAAATTTTCCTCGGCGGATAACATAAGTTTTAGAGTTAACAAAGTACTAGCGAGAGGTAACGGGATGTCTAAAAAACAATATGTAAGGGATAATCGTTTTTTTTCAAGAAACAAATCAAAAAGCGACCGGTCGCTGATACCAGTCCGTATTTTGATTGTTCTGGTTCTTTGTGCTCTCCTATGCGGTGCGGTTTATACCGGTATTCTTTTTTCTTCGAAAAGCTCAATCAGCAGGAACTACGAAAATTTTATTGCAGCATGTGATAAAAAAGATTACAACGGAGCGATCCATATTTATCGGGATACCCAGGAAAAAACATTAACCAAATCGATTTTCCTGTTTTATCAAGAAGAAAGAAAGGCTTCCCTGATGAAAATGGAAGAGAAAGTCAGTCAGCTTGTCGAGATTCCATTCAGCGAACTGGTCAATCATCAGACACCCTTTCGCGAGGAGGACCTCGTCCTGATCAAAGGATTTGAGGAACTGTCCAGTCGAAAAATGTCCGCATTGACAACAGCGTATCTGGATGAGTTTTTATCCGGGCAGCGGGATAAAGAAACCGTTACGTTTACATTGAATGATTTGCAGAATGTGGACACACTGAAAGAGATTGTAATGCAGTACAAGGATGCATTAGGGAAGATAGGAACCTTTTTTGAATCAATGACAGTAATCAACAACGAATATAGGGGGGGGAATTATTTACTGGCTGCGACAAAATCCAAAGAGGAAATCGGAAAACAGACCGGATTTATAAAAGAGTATCTGGAGCAGTTCTTTTTGAAATGTAAAAATGAAATGTATCCAGTCATAAAGTCTGATATTGATGTCATGATGTCTGGCAGTAAATACTATTCTGCGAAATCACTGATCGAGCAATTGGTGGTGTTTTTCCCCCAAGACTCCTATTTGACAGAACAACTGGCAAAATGTGAGGCAAACGTGACGAAAAAGCTGGTGGAATACACGCTTCCGGTGGAGCATCTTGCGATCAGGCCGCTGATTGCAACCCCGGGACTGGCATTTGACAATGACAACTATTCCAAAAATGCGGAAGATTTGATGATCACCACCGATGAATTCCGCAAAATCATCCTGCAGCTTTATCAGAACAACTATATTTTGATCGACATCAATACCCTGGTCAATTCTACCGGACAGAAAAACCGTCTGTTTTATCCCGAAGGGAAAAAGCCGCTGATTTTTACAATAGAAGGACTGAATTATTACGCCGGGAGGTCAAGATCCGGAAATTCCGAGAATCTGTCGCTGGACAGTGACGGCAATGTCGTGTCCACCTATAAAAATGGCACCGGCGAGACCGTCACAGACCGGAATGGCGAGGCGATCGGCATTCTGGAGCAATTCATCGGCGAGCATCCTGATTTTTCTTTTGACGGATCGAAAGGAAATATCTCGTTGACCGGATTTGAATGCATTTTTGGATATGTCACCAACGAAGATCAGGTGGATGACAGGACGAAAGCCTATACGGACAACGGGCTGACCCCTTTTTCCATCACTACACAGGAAATCAGTTCAAACAAGGAAAAAGTCCTGGCGATCATCACAAAGCTTAAAAATAATGGATGGACATTTTCTTCCTCTACTTATGGAAACATCATGGTTGCGAATGCTTCGATCGAACAGCTTCAAACCGATACCGAAAAATGGCTTGCCCAGGTAGGCAGTCTGACGGGGAAAGTAAAAGTGCTTCTGTTCCCGTCCGGAAGCATTGTAAGCAGCAAGGATCCGAAAGGCGCCTATCTGATTGAGAAAGGATTCATTATCCATGCGGGGATCGGGCCCTGGGCCTATTTCAACTTCAGCGGCAAAAACCTGTATATGGACCGGATTGCATTGAACGGCCTGGCGCTCCGTTTTCAAAACCTGAGTCGTTTTTTTAATGTGAAAGGCGTTTATGATCCTTCCCGAAAAAATCCGCTGAACAAATAAGCGAGGAAACAAAGGCCTCCCGTTTCCAAACGGGAGGCCTTTGTGAAAGAATTCATACATTGTGATACATTTAACGGTGAAAGTTTGTTATGGGGTTCATCCGGACTACTTGATAAAAAACTCTTTATAAAGCTCTTTAACCGCATAATTGCAGTATTCTTCCCGTACTCCGAAAATAACACTGATTTCGGAAGCGCCCTGATCGATGATCTCCAGGTTGATCCCCGCCTTGCTCAAACAGGTCGCCGCTCGGGACGTGACACCGACGGTATTGGCCATCGCTTCGCCGACAATCATTACGATAGACAGATTCTTGTTGATGCTGATGCTTTCAATTCCAAGCTCATTGCGAAAACGGCTGATCATGCGATCTTCTTTTTCCTGTGACAGATTGGATTGCTTGATAACAATAGAGACCGAATCAATGCCGGATGGCATGTGCTCAAACGGGATCCCGAATCCTGTCCGATCCGCCGCATCCCGGCGGGCG
>CAZJXH010000387.1:0-2490 GCA_964549475.1 uncultured Oscillospiraceae bacterium | reverse complement strand
ATTTCAATATGCGAACAAAAATAACGTCACTAATATTAGCCCTACTTTTAATGGTGGGAAAATCTTCAGCTACAACTTGGGATGAACCTTGGGCAGATAAAATCATAAAAGGTGCAAGCTCTTTTGTTTTGGCCAAAGTAATGTCCTCGGATGAAGAAAAAGGTATTAAGATTCAAATCATAAAAACATTAAGTGGAAAGATCTTAAATGACCAGGCATTAAAGGACCTTTGTATACTTTCAGTTGGTAAACAAATTAATCCAATCAGTTATTTGCCGGATAACACCATGCTATGCTTGCAAAATGATGCAGATGCCAATAAAAGTTATCTGTCGATATCTGATCTGAATGGAAACTTCAGCCCGAAAATCGGCTTTATACCCGGCAATCTGTATCCGGCATTTCCCTCGAATGACGGAAAACAGGTTGTCTTATTTGATCAATACAATAACAAATCCTATCTGCTTGATGTAGAGGCACTCTATGGACAAACAATAAATGTTACTTTGGCCTGGAATGACCGCATTTACAAAGTTACAAATGTGGATGTACCGTCAAACGAAATAGGCTTAAAAATCGGTTCGGTCACACGCCAGGTCAGTCCAAAACCTGAGGTTAACGGCGACATTGCGCGCAATACATCTGAAGGACCGTCGATTCTTAAAAGTGGCTATGGCAATTTATATCAGATATCAGGTTGTGACCAGAAGGATAAAATAGCAGTTGAGTTATCCGAAGGACAGTATTTAATTTGCGAATATTTCAGTAAATTGAGCTAGTCGCAATATTCAAGGTAAAAAATGGACATGTTCAAGCAGAAAGGGAACGAAGGTATTCCGCTATGTTTCCAATAATTTAAATTATGCTTACTCGTGATTCTGTGTGCATGGGTGATGATATGGAAGATCATACCCAAACGGTTTCTTTATTAATACAAAACCGTTTCATAGTAGAATGCCTTACAAAAATAATATGCATTCATTGAGAATGCGTCACTTTAAAAACGTGGTGACGTATTCTTTGGGAGATTATTGTCTTGATGTCAAATAAATGGAAAATGACGAGGCTGGAAAGGCTCTGGCAGAGGGATTTCCGGGGATTGACGTTTTAGGAATCAAAAAAGTGAATGAATAAAAAACATGAAAATCCTCATTTTGTTCGTACACGAAAACAGGCCTACCGGTCAAAAAAGGGGTAGGGTTGAGGAGACAGGATGGATGTCAACATTATAATATAATTCTGGTATCGAATTCTAAATGTAGCAGTGATGTTTAAATTGAAAACGCTAAATATTTTACTGTATTTATGAAAACAACTGATGCAACCATTGATTGCGAATCTTCAAGGTGAGAATGGTAGCCTTCCACTTGGATTATTGGCACAATGACATTGATGAATCAACAATTCGGTGCAGGAGGTTAAAATATGGATTTCAACGAGAAACTGGTCAGCTTAAGAAAGGCGAAGGGGTTTTCTCAGGAACAGCTCGCAGACTTGATAAATGTTTCACGCCAGGCTGTTTCAAAATGGGAGACGGCTGAATCCCAGCCCGATTTGGCAAAACTGATTCTTCTAAGCAATGTTTTTGAAGTCTCGTTGGACGAGCTTTGCGGTAGAACACCGGAAACCGCAGCAGCGCTGCCAATCGACCCGATCAAGACTCGCAGCAGGTCTATCTTGCTTTTTGTGGTCGCGATTGTTCTTAGCCTTGTAATCGGTTTGACCAGCGGCATCTTTTTAGCGGACATCTTTTTCCCGGCAGCACCTCGGCAGGAAATTAAAAGCGTGAACATTACCAGCTTAAATCTCTTTGGAGCACTATACAATCAGAAAATGCATCTTGTTTTCTGTCCCAGCATCGTGCTCACCCAAGGCAACGATAATGGCACATACAATTGTAAAGTGCTGAAAATCGATTCCGATGGCAACACATCCAGCTATCCGGCGGTTTTTTCGGAAGGTGTCTATACTAGCGATGTAGCTCTTGACTCGGGGCACAGGGATTTCACTCTTCATGCGGTCATCAGTGATGGCATCTATGATTATACGGTAGGACTGGTTAAAATATCCAATCTTGCTGAATCAAGCTACAGCTTCGAGGAATTGTGGAATAAGTGAAAATCGGTCTGCTCCTTGGCGTATAGCCGAAAAAGAATTTAAATCTATTGAAATAATAGAAGAATAATCATATAAATATATCATAATAATTAATGAAAGGGACAATTATCGGTTTCACAAGCATTCCAAAATGTGAAACCCCGTAAGGGGCTTGACTACTAAGGATGACATATTCCCCAACCGAAGTAGATACAGGCTTTAAGGACCTGCCTTTTTATTTATATAAGCAAAATTGTCATTTAGCATAAAATGCGAAGATTGTATACTAATAATGCAAGTATTGGTAAGATATAGTATAATCAGGGTGGTTATTTCGATTAAATTGGAACATATGATAGAAGGTGTAATCTATAATATATTTAAGCAGTTTTT
>CAZJXH010000386.1:0-2493 GCA_964549475.1 uncultured Oscillospiraceae bacterium | reverse complement strand
CCTGGGGTATATCGCTATTATTCTGCTGGCCGGGCTAAACAATATCTCTCAGACATACTATGAAGCGGCAAGCATTGACGGCGCCAATGCAGTCAGACGGTTCTGGAAGATCACCCTGCCGATGCTGACGCCGACTCTTTTCTTTGTTGTTGTAACGTCCCTGATCAATAATTTCCAGATATTTGATCAGCTCTATATTATGACGGCAGGGGGTCCGCTGAATTCAACCCGGAGTGTGGTGATTGAGATTTATGAAAATGCGTTCCGCTTCAGCCGCATGGGATTCGCTTCCGCCCAGGCGCTCGCCCTGTTTGCTGTGATCCTTGCTGTGACGGTAATTCAGAATATCCTTCAGAAAAGGTGGGTTGTGTATGAAACTGAATAAATCCGGTGTTTTGACCCAGGTTCTTTCTCACGTGATTCTGGCAGCATTTGTCATTACCGTGCTGTTCCCCCTGATCTGGATGGCTTCCGGCGCATTCAAGACCTACGGAGAAGTCCTGCAGATGCCTCCGAAATTACTGCCGTCCCAGTTCAATCTGGATAACTTCATCCAGCTGCGTTCCTATTTTAAAGTGGAGCTGTTTTTGCTCAACAGTGTGATTGTGGCAATCGCCACGATGGTCATGCAGGTGATATTCAGCGTAATGGCTGCCTATGCCTTTGCGAAATTCAGCTTTAAAGGGAAACAGGTCCTGTTCATGACGTACCTGATCACGATGATGATTCCCTTTCAGATTTATATGATTTCCTTATTTAAGATCTTTATTACAATGGGACTCAAGGACAATCTGATCGCGGTCATTCTGCCCGGCACTTTCAGCGTCCTTTCCATTTTCCTGGCAAGACAGCACATCATGTCCATTCCGGATTCCTATATCGAGGCAGGGCTGATTGACGGTGCATCCCATATGCGGATTCTCTTCTCCATTATCCTTCCATTGTGCAAATCGGTGATCGCCACCATTGCCGTACTGGCTTTCATGAATTCCTGGAACCAGTTCATCTGGCCGCTGATCATTATCGATACCACATCAAAAATGACCCTTCCACTCGGGATGAGCCGCGTGCACGGACGGTTCAGAACGGAATACAATCTGCTGATGACAGGAAACCTGATCATGTTCGTGCCGATTTTTATCGTTTATCTGTTTGCACAGAAATATTTCATCAAGAGTCTCGCCCTTTCAGGGGTTAAAGCATAGAGAACACGAAAGAAGCAGACTTGGGACCGGCGCCAAAGAAACCAGACGGAAAAGAGGCCTCTTCCCGTGGTGATTCCAACCGTGCCGCTTCCGGACCAGCCACAATCCATTCTATTCATTTCAAAAATAGCATACGGGGGAAATCCCTTCCGTAGGCTAAATTAAAAGGGAGGAAACAATTCATGTTTAAAAAATCAATGACACTTATTCTAGCGACTTGCATGCTGTTTACCGTACTGGCCGGCTGCAAGAGCGCAGATCCCACCAGCGTCGCAACATCAGCCGGCAGCAGCGCCAGTGCATCCGCATCCGTCAAAGCAGAGCCTGTCACCCTGACCTATTACTGCTTTAATGGCGCAAATGGCCACGAAGCGGATTTGAAGGTCATGATGGATGATTTCCAGAAAAAAAATGAAGGAATCACCGTCAAGATGGAAGTTTATGCCTGGGCAGACTATTTCACCAAATTAAAGAGTGTTTTAAGCGCCAATGGAGCTGTGGATGTTTTTGAAACCAATTATGAGAATTTTTACACCTATGCGATGAGCGATGTCTTGCTGAACCTGGATACGGTTATGAAGGCAGACAAATCATTCGACGCGACGATGATCAAAAAAGGCGCTTATGAAAGCTACAAATACAATAGCAGCCTGTATGGCTTATGCACGGATTTCAGCGGATGCCTGATGTATTACAACAAGGATTTGTTTGATGCGAAAAAAGTCGCCTATCCGACTGACAAATGGACATGGAAAGAAGAACTCGCCGCAGCGCAGCAGCTGACCGACACCGCAGCCGGGGTCTGGGGAACGGTTTCTCCGTTCCAGGCTTATGAATTTTACAAGACCATCGCACAAAATGGCGGCAGCATCTGGAGCGCTGACAATAAAAGTGTTACAATCAATAGCAAGGAAGTGGTCGACGCCGTTCAATGGATGATCGACAAATCCGTCAAATACAAAGTCCAGCCGGATCTCTCCTCGCCCTACTTCAAGACCGCGGATTACGACACGAAAGCATTTGAACAGGGAAAAGTCGCCATGATCCGCACCGGATCCTGGAAACTGGATGAATTCCTGAAAGAATGCAAATTCAAATTCGATGTTGTCGTGGAACCCGGCAATACGGCGAAAGCGCACAACTTCTTCTCCAATGCGAACGTTGTGACAAAATCAACCAAGAATCCCGAAGCTTCTTGGAAACTGCTTAAATATCTGTCCACCGACAACTTCAGCGTGTACCTGCACTTGAATTCCCTGGGCGCGCTGCCGGTCGTCGCGGATGAGAG
>CAZJXH010000385.1:0-2511 GCA_964549475.1 uncultured Oscillospiraceae bacterium | reverse complement strand
AAAATTGACCCATGGAAAATTCGGCGTTTTCCGTGAAAGCAAGAACCAGTCCATCCGCTCACAGGCTTATGAGAAAATGCATACCGCGTATCAGCAATTCGGCAACACCATCGCGGCGATCTATACAAGCAGCATAAAGGGAGATGTTTTTTTCGCAAGGTCGAGGGGGTATGAATCCTGTCTGGAAAAAGCTCTTTTTGCTGACAATCTCCCCGGGAAAATATACACCAGCCTGATGGACTCCATTCATGAGAGCCTGCCGTCTTTCTATCGATATCTGTCTCTTCGAAAGAGACAGATGAACCTTGACACCTTGCATTTATATGACTGCAGTGTCCCGATGGTGGAAACACTGGATAAAGAGTACTCATTCGAACAGGCAAAACAGATTCTTCAACGAGGACTGTCTCCCCTCGGAAAAGATTACATCGGCAAAGTCAACGATTTGCTGGACAGCCGTTCGATCGACGTCTTCGAGACACCCGGAAAAACAAGCGGCGCCTATGCCTGGGGCACTTATCGAAGCCATCCCTACATGCTCTTGAACTGGAGCGGCCGGTTGAATGATGTTTTCACACTGGCGCATGAGACCGGACATTGCATGCATTCCTATTATTCCAACCATACCCAGTCCTATGTGAATTCGCATTATCCGATTGTTCTTGCCGAGATTGCTTCCACCGTGAATGAGAACATTCTGCTGCGATACATGATCGAAGAATGTGACACAAGCACAATGGAGGGGAAGAAAGAAAAAGCCTATCTGGTCAACTATTTCCTGGAAGGGGTGAAAAACACGGTATTCCGCCAAACTATGTTTGCGGAATTCGAGTGGCTGATCCATCAAAAGGTGGAACAGGGAGAACCTGTGACATCCCAGACTCTGTGTGAGACCTATGCGTCGCTTCTTCGTCTGTATTTTGGCGAAGACGTAGTCATTGATGACTATATGACATGGGAATGGGCAAGAATTCCTCATTTTTACAATGCGTTTTATGTATATAAATATGCGACTGGTTTTTGTGCGGCGACGGAGATCTCAAACCTTCTTTTCACGGAAGGGGAGAAGGCGGTTTCTCGGTATACGGTCTTTTTGTCCGCAGGGGGAAAAGAGTATCCGATGAACCTATTGAACGAAATGGGGATTGATATTTTATCTCCGCAATCGGTCCGGACCACAATGCAGGAATTTGACAGAGACGTTGCATTGCTTTCGGATTTGCTGGAACAAATCCATTGATATCCTCCCTTGAAATTCAGCTGGAATCGGGTCGTGGATCGGAATGGGACTTTAAACAGGAAATATGTGACAAAAATACAAATTTTCAGTTGTTAAAATATGAAAATGTGATAAAATTGATAGAGTAAAGAATTCAAACATGTCGTTGAACTTCAAATAGGGAAGGTATTCCTGAAACTCGGAGGAAAAGAAATTGGAAACCGAAATAAAGCTTCGTTTCTTAGAACCAGATGGAAAGGAGCAAATACTGTCAAACAAATGGATTCATTCCTTGGCAATGCCAAACTCCATGACAGTAAAACGATTAAAAAACATTTATTTTGATACACCGGATCGGGTGCTGGAAAAACAAAAAGCGGTTTTTCGTATTCGAAACGAAAATGAGGATTCCTACACCGCGACAGTAAAAATCGGGAAAAGCGTTTCCGAAGGACTGCATCAGCGGTTGGAATGGAATGTGGAACAGGATGACGATCAAGTCGATATCCCCTATTTTCGGAAAATGGCCGAAAGCGATGGCGATCCCGATGAGATTCTGATTGCTTTGCTTGATAAGATTGAAGACAAGGAAATGAACGAAATCTGTTCGACAGAGTTTGAGAGAACGACCATCCACCTTGGGTATGAAGACACCTTGATCGAACTTGCATGCGACTGCGGCGTTTATCGGGCAGGCAAATGGGAAGAGCCTTTCTCGGAATTGGAAATTGAATTGATCGAAGGGGATACGCGTGCCCTGTTGAATCTGAGAGATGAGATTGCCACGATCGTTTCCGTTGCACCCGAAAACAAAAGCAAGCATGGCCGATGCATCGAATTGATGAAACGCGGGGAAGAGTAAGATCGTCCTTTGTCGAGGCGGAGGTCTTAAAAATTGAATTCAATGACGAGTGCAGAACCTTTTGATATTCTTATAATAGGCGGCGGAGCATCTGGAATGATGGCGGCAGTATGCGCAGGCCGCTTTTTTGCGCAAAAAAACAGGACTGCTCGAATCGCCATTCTCGAGAAGCATGCCAAAATCGGCCGGAAGCTTGCGGCAACCGGGAATGGGCATTGCAATCTAAGCAATCAGGAAGCGACAAGCGGCAAGGCCGCGCATTATCATAGTGAGGATCCTCTTCTCTACGAAAACGTACTGGACCGATTTCCTCCCGAAGACACCATCCGATTTTTTCAAAGCATCGGGATTCTATGCCATATAAAAGAAAAGGGGAAAGTATATCCTTTTTGCGAACAGGCATACAGTGTGATCCACGCATTTGCAGAAG
>CAZJXH010000384.1:0-2514 GCA_964549475.1 uncultured Oscillospiraceae bacterium | reverse complement strand
GACCGCGATCCTGGAAAATGGTTCCAAATCCTCTTCTTGAACCCCGATTTGAGACAGATTTCGGATGCCGATGTCAGAAGCCAGCTTTGTCACAGCTTCAACCGCTTTCAATGCAGCTTCGCGAAGTGTGCACGCTGTAATATTCTCCCCCATTGCCTCGGCTATTTCTTTAAATTTTTCAAGACTTCCAATGGCATTGTATTTCATGACAGCAGGTAATAATGCCGCATTGACCGCGCCATGGGCCGCATTGTACTTGCTTTCAACAGGATAAGCAAGCGCATGGGCGGCTCCGGTGCTTGCCGTTGCCATTCCCCATCCGGCATAGGTTGACCCCAGCATGACCTTGCATCTGGCCTCCCGATCTTTCCCGTTCCACACTGCGCTCCTTAAATTATTGGCAATGAGTCGAATCGCCTCTTTTTGCAGATATCTGGTATAAATATTCGCATTGTTTGATACGTACCCTTCAATGGCATGTGTCAATGCGTCCATTCCTGTTGAGGCACTGAGTGCGGGAGGCATTCCAATCGTCAGTTCCGGATCGACAATTGCGATATTGGCCATCAGGTGCCGGGAACAAATGCCGCTCTTGATATGTGTTTCATCATCTTTGACAATACATGCATTCGATGCTTCGCTGCCGGTTCCTGATGTTGTTGGAATCATAATCATCGGGCATGAAGGATTCGGCACTTTTTCAATGCCGAAATACTGAGAGATAGGAGGAGGGTTGTTTAGCAGCAGCGCTACCGCTTTTGCGGTATCCAATGAACTTCCTCCTCCGAATCCTATGACCCCCTGATAATTCTGTTCTGCCATGAATTCATACGCTTTTTCTACTTTTGAAATCTCAGGACTGGGTGAAAAATCACTATAGACCTTGTAAGTGATTTTTTCTGTATCCAGAATATCCGTGATATTTTTAATTAAACCGCTTTCAACGATAAATGGATCGCTGACAACCAGTACACGATCGAGCCGTAATATTTTACACGCGTCCCCCACCTTTTTGATTGCTCCTGCTCCAAACCATAGTGCAGTTGGTGATAATACTTCAAAAAAGTTATTCATTCAAAAAACCTCCCTTTATAGTCTTCCAATCGATTGCTTCCTTTATCTAAAAGCTTTTCTTGTATTTACCATACATCATACGACATCGTATGTCAATAGGCTTACCACATTTTATCGTATTGCCACTATTCATGAAACTTTCAGGTCATTTTTTGCGGTTCGTGAAAATGTGCAAACAGATTTATTTGCAGTATTTGATTAGACATCATATGTGTTAGCGAAATATAGTGCAACATAGGGACGGTTCTTGTATTTCATAAACAAAACAAAATGAAATACAAGAACCGTCCCTATGTTGCACCTATGTTGCATCCACCGGCTTGCTGACGAAAGATCATCAACAGACAGTGTATTACATTTGCACTATTAAAATCCACATACGGATTTGCTCTATAAAATTCCATTTAAGTTTTAAATTCTCTTTAAATCTATAATCGGTAAAATCATTGATAACAGGATAACAACATGATAAAATGAACCTATCAAATGCAAAGGAGGGATCATATGCATCTAGAAAATGATAACAATGAATCGCTTCCGTGGACAAAGCCTGCATTATCAACCATTCACATCGGAGATACCCAGTCTGGCGATGTTTATCCTGTAGAAATTGATACCACTGCCGGTCCATCGTAAAGTATACAAAGAACGCTGTCTATCAGAATTATATATATAGAAAAGACACTGCAGCATCTTATTGTATGTATGCATTGTTTTTCGTTAGATTTTCCTGTTTCAATATAAAAGAAGGTTGAATGAAAAAATTAATTCCGCAGAAAAAAGAGTTAAATTAAATATTTCATTTTACTTGACACTATCCATTATTATATAGTTATTGAAAATAAAGCAGCAACATGATAGAATGAACCTATCAAGTACGAAGGGGCGATTATATGCATCTAGATAATGATAACAATGAAAAGCTGCCATGGACAAAGCCTGTATTATCAATCATCCACATCGGAGACACCCAGTCAGGCGATTGGGCTCCCGAGGAAGTTAGTACCTCTAACGGTCCATCGTAAAGCATAAAAACGCTGTCTATCAGAATTATTTTACTGAAGCAATGCAGCATCCTTTAGTGTATATGCATTGCTTTTTTATTACTTAATCCGTTTTTCTCATTTCTTCGAGTATTTGTTGCATCCGATAACAGAATAAGATTCGTCTGTTTATTGCTAATATATTTTTTTTATCATCGGGAGCCATATGATCAAGTATATCATGCAGCTGATCAAAATCAATATACCCCGAAAACACATCGCGATCCAGCATATCTGCGACTTTTTTCATGTTACTTATAATGTCTGTCAGCTTATCCGTAAAATATGTTGATTTTGCGATATCATTTTTCGAGGTGAACCGGTAAATCACCTTGGGAAGAATATCGCAGAAAGCTTGCCGGTAGATATAGCGGCTAACCCCATTCTTGTAATAATA
>CAZJXH010000383.1:718-2515 GCA_964549475.1 uncultured Oscillospiraceae bacterium | reverse complement strand
GCGGGAAACATCATTCAGCTCGCATGCAGTAGATCAGTTCAGAGATTGCGGTTTCAACAAAGTGTACAGGATAGAGGTAGCAGAGCGGGAGATCGTGGATAACGCTGAAGAATATATCGCGCAGAAATGCGATGTAATGACCGAATGCGTATATGCCAAACCGCTTGAGACTTTCGAAGTCGAACCGCCGTCAGATCCATTGATCATCGTTCCGACCCAGGGTGGCATAGAACTGATCCATAAAGCGAACGAAGATTATGAAATGGGCATGGACGAGGCAGACGAGAAACATTTCTGGCGCGTATTCAACGAGAAGATCAAGCGCAACGCGACGGCAGCGGAGATGTATTTTCTGCGGGAAATGATCTCAAACCATTCCCGCCACCGGTCGTTCAATGCCAAGATCGTTATCGATGGACGGGAGATGCCCGATACGTTGATGCAATTGGTAAAGATGCCTTCGCTTGTGCACCCGGGAAATAACGTCATAGCTTTTCATGACAATGCCAGTGCGATCTATGGCGGACAAGGCATCTTGTTTACGCCGGAAAGGCCGGGATGGCCGACAAAATTCGTTGAAAGTGAAATGCTGATCCATTTGACGCTTACCGTCGAAACGCATTGTTACCCAACGGAGATCGCTGCCTGGTATGGAGCGGAAACCGGTATCGGCGGAGACAACAGGGACGGCAATGCGATCGGCAGGGGCGGTAGCCACTTATATTCCATCGCTGGATTTAGCATGGGAAATCTGTGGATTCCCGGTTTTGTCCAAAAATGGGAAGTAATGGCTCCAAAATTCAATTCCACATGATTCGAATCGCCCTTAAAGATCGCTTTGGATGCACCCGGAGGAACCTGGGATTATCAGAACAAATATGGCGTGCCGACTCTGCAGGGATTTTTCCGGACCATAGAAATGGTGACCGCTAACGGCGATCATTATGCTTATTACAAGCCCATCATGATGGCAGGGATGGTAGGCACAGTTCTGGATATCCATAAGTCAAAAGATGAAGCGGTCAGAGGAATGAAGATCTGCCAGATCGGCGGACCAGCATACAAGATAGGTTTCGGCGGAGGATCAGGATCGAGCGTCGGTACGGATGAAAAAAATGCTGCACGTGATTACAATGCAGTCCAGCGGGGCAATGCCGGGATGGGCCATCTTACCTGGCGCGTTATAAGGACATTGGTCGAGATGGGCGTCTGGAATCCCATCAGATCTATTCATGATCAGGGAGCAGCCGGCGTAATAAACGTCCTGACAGAACTGATCGAAAAAGCCGGCGGGATGGTGAATATCAGGAAGATAAATGTCGGCGACAAGACCATGATGGTGATCGAGTTGCTCCTATGCGAGTATCAGGAAAGGTATGGAATCCTTGTCAACGAGGAAGATCTGCCTATCTTGCAACATGTCTGTACTCGTGAGGGATGTCCACTGGAGATCCTCGGCGATGTCTCAGGCGACGGTCAGATCATTTTTTACGATGAGAAAACCAATACCAGACATATCGATCTGCCGATCAAGGCAATATTACAGGACCTGCCGCAGAGAGTGATACATGATGTTTCTCCGGCTTATCTCGGGGCTCCTATCGTCTGGCCGGAAAAACTTTTATTGAAAGAAGCTATTGATCAAGTTCTCAAGCTTCCGGCTGTCGCCTGTAAAGACTTCTTGGTCTTTCACACTGATACGCAGATAGGAGGTTTGAGAGTGGTCGGCCAGGCCTGCGGGCCATTGTTCCTGCCGCTTCCGGATCAGTTATCGAGGAAGCTGCGCAGCTTTCTTGA
>CAZJXH010000383.1:0-708 GCA_964549475.1 uncultured Oscillospiraceae bacterium | reverse complement strand
TTTCGGAGTTTGCCATGTCGAGCGTAGGTTACCATGGCAGTGTCGGACCGGCGACGGCAATCGGAGAAAAGCCACTAATGATGATGCTTGATCCGAAAGCCGGCGCACGAATGACAGCAGCAGAGATGTGCTTGAATCTTTCCTCGGTAAAATTTCCGGGTATTGAGAAAATCAAACTTTCCGTGAATTGGATGTGGCCGGAAAAAGGCATTCCGGGGGGGATGGCCAAAGAATATATGGCCATGGCATCATTGACAGATTTTCTGATCAAATTGCGCTCGGCTGGCTTCGGTGGCAAAGACTCGAATTCGTTATATACCAAGATAGGCGATAAGATCATCAAATCACCTGAAACTTTGGTGTTGACAGGAGAGGTCAGAGTCGACGACATCAGCAAGTATGTGACTCCCGATATCAAAAAACCGGGAAAGAGCAGATTGATGCTGATCGATCCGGTTGTCGGAAATAGCCGTTTAGGCGGTTCAGCTTTCTTGCAGACCTTAGGCCAGCTCGGCGATGTTTGCCCGGATGTCGATCCGTTTGATTTGGCAAAAGCAATAATGGCCGAGCAGGAAATGTTGGAAAAGGGTCTGATACTGGCAAGCCATGACAGGACAGGCGATGGAGGCTTGATCGTCTGTATCCTGGAAATGCTCTTTGCAGGCGATTGCGGAGCGGAGATAGACCTGAATGGTTATAATCTTTACG
>CAZJXH010000382.1:0-2515 GCA_964549475.1 uncultured Oscillospiraceae bacterium | reverse complement strand
AACCCGCCACGAGACACTGAAAGAGCGAAGTCTCTTTTGAAAGAAGCCGGATGGCCTTCAGACTACACCCTGGATGTTGTCTATTACTACACAGATCAGCAGACCATCGACCTGATGACCATTATTGGTCAATTCTGGCAGGCTGTCGGCGTCAAATCCACCGCACGTCTTCTTACGGGAGACCTCGCATCACAGCTTTGGGTCACCCCCACAGATAAAGTCAAAGGGCCTTCCGCCATCAAGTGGGATATCGCTTATGCCGCAGTGGCCGCTTTGACCGAAGATGAGTTCTATACCCGTTTCAAATCCACCGCATCGAACAACTCCACCCTGCCTCAGCAAAAAGGGCTTGACGAACTGATCGACAAGATCGGTCTGACGGCAGACACCAAGACACAGATGGCGGCGATCAAAGAAGTTCAAAAAGTAATGAACACCAATGAGTATCAAATTCCACTCTATCATCAGGTTGCGTTCATCTTTACCAGTGACAAACTGGATATGAACGGCAATGCGGTTGGCAACGACCAGTATTCCTATGAGAAGAATATTCTCGACTGGAAGATCAATCGTGCCGACAATACAATGTATACCAGCTCGGGTCCGACCGAGTTCTTCATGATGACCGCTCTCAATCCCGGACTTTCCCTCGACCAGGAATTGATATTCGACAAGCTTATCAATGCGGACAAGAATCTTATTCCTACCGATGGCATGCTGGCGAAGAGCTATGCTATGAGCACGGATCAGAAGACCCTCGATGTCGTGATGCGTGACAATGCCAAGTGGCATGACGGAAAACCGGTTACCGCAGAAGACGTGAAATTCACCATTGAGCTCTATCTGAAGACGACCGGCGCTGCTGCTAACATGACGGCCGCTTTTGGTGCCATCAAAGGCGCAAAAGACTACGTCGATGGAAAAGCAGAGCATGTCTCCGGAATCACCGTGACTGGAAACACACTCAAAATCGAACTGGACAAAATATCTCCGAACCTCCTTATGGTTCTGTCCCAGTGGCCGATTCTCCCAAGTCATTTATTGACTCTTAAAGACGCGGCGACTCTTCAACAGAATAAGTTCTGGCAGAAACCGGTAGGCTCCGGGCCGTTCAAAGTCGGGACATTTGTACCGAACAACTATACCACCCTGGTCCGCTGGGATGGCTATTACAAAACAGGAACCGGCAATATCAAGACCATCTACCTGTATGCAGGCGGTGACAATGATTTGAACACCCTGAAGAACATGGAAGGCGGGAAAATCGATTATGCCTGGAACAAATCCACCGATGACGCAGAAGCTGCCAAGAAAATCTCTTTTATGAAAGTTACTCCTGCCAACATCCGATACACCCGTTTCTTCTTTATCAACCAATACCCTCATGATGCGAACATCAAATAACGATTAGCCTGTTTTAAAAAAGATGTGTGAAAATAAGCAAGCTTCTTATTAGAAAATATTGTAAAATAGATCTATCAGGAAGCTTGCTTTTTCTTTTGGGAACAACGCAGATCGAACTGGAAGGAGGTAGAAAAATTGAATAGCAAGGACTGTGTCAAGGCTGTGTTGAATTTCGAGCCGGCTCCTTATGTTCCATATGGCGAATATGCGATTGACTCCGATACCACAGAAAGAATCATCGGACACGAGACCTACCTCCGGGCAAAAGCGAAAACCCAGATAGCCCTATGGGAAGGGCGGCGTGACGAGGTTGTCCAAAGCTTCAAAGAGGACATGGTTGCTCTTTATCAGAAACTGGACTGCATTGATATTGTGAACCTGATGTCGGAAGCATGCGGTCTTGTTCCTCCTAAAGACTATATTCCCGAAATGCCGAAAAAAATCGCCGAAGACACCTGGGAAGACAAAGAAGGCAAAATTTACAAATATTCTTCTATTACGAGAGATATCACCATGATCCACGATCCGAACCAGTGGGATCGGGAATACACAACCAAGGAATTCTATTTTGATAAAAAACGGACAAGCCCCCCTGATCCTTCGCAGTTTGAAGTGATCGACTATGTCATTGACAAGTTCAAAGATGAAAAATTCATTATCAGCTATGCAGGAAGAGAAGCGGGACTTGTGCTGCTTGGCGGCATGGAGCGGGGATTGACTGAATATCTGACCAATCCGCAAGTCGTACAGGCGGCGATTGATTATGAAACACAGCTCGGGAATTACGAAGACTCGTTCTTCATCCGGGATAATATAGATGCGATTTTCTGGGGACAGGACTTTGCATACAACGCAGGACCCCTTATCAACCCCGATGTTTTTTTTGAAATGGTGCTGCCTTCGATCAAGTCGCGCGTTAATAATGTGAAAACGTATCACAAGTATGTGTTCAAACACTGCTGCGGCAATACAGCCGGCCTTTCGGACCTGTTTATCCAGGCTGGGTATCACTGTTATCAGTCCATTCAGAAACAAGCAGGAATGGACCTCAAAAAACTTAAGGGCATCTATGGAAACAAAATGTGTCTATGGGGCGGGATCGATGTTTCCA
>CAZJXH010000381.1:0-2537 GCA_964549475.1 uncultured Oscillospiraceae bacterium | reverse complement strand
GTTGAAAATGCTAAATTACAAGAAACTTCTGCGGTAAATCTATTGTTGCACGAAAGAGTGCAATTTTCATATGTGATGCGTCCTGGTTCTAGAGGAATGAGTTTCCTACTTTATACAGGAGGACAATTATGACCGAAGAAAACTACAACTATCGGACAAGTCAAAGTCTGCTTCACAACCAATTCTTAGGGCAAGGAAAGCTAAAAATTCCAATTATTCCAAAGTTCAAAATCAAACCAGATGATTTTAATGAACTGCTGATGATTGGATTTGACAAGACGAATATTGAGGACATAAATCACTTTGACAGAATGGTTCACTTTTTCTTATATGATTATCGTTTCGAACGAGTGTGGAAGAACCCAGATAGCGATATTGAAAAGCTTAGACTCTATAAAGCCGTGCTGTCGCCGGATGTTAGTATGTATATTGAGATGGCTCCGGTGATGCAGCTTGATAATGTGTTCCGCAACCGCTGGTGCGGGGCATATTAGGCTTCAAAAGGGCTGCGGGTAATTTCAGCGGTAAACTGGGGATACGAAACCACATTTGACTTCTGCTTTGAGGGCATAGAACAAGGTAGTGTGGTTGCCGTATCGACTTATATGGCCTCGGAACACGGTAACCGCAAAGACCAGAAGGAATGGTTTCTAAAAGGCTACAATGAGATGTTGAGGCGCATCAAGCCAGAGAAAATTATCTGCTATAACACGCCATTTCCTGGAATGGAAGGCGACATTGTTAATGTGGATTATGAGCTGTCCTCATGGAAATACATGAATTATGAGAAAAAATTCGAAAATGAAGACCTTGACGCATACAAAATCAGTGAATATGTGCCAGACAAATATGATACAATGTCATCTTACAGGATAATGACAGGCGGCGGCAGTGCTTACGGCGTACAGTGGCAACCGAGCCCGAATAAACCCGATGATCTGCGCTTTTTAGGTGAGCCGAAAGAAACGAAGACAACCTTTAAAAATGGCTACCGAATTGACACTAAAATGGATAAAAGCGGAAAAGCCGTAAGAGAGCGTCATTACACTGATCATAAAAACCCATCCTAACATACAAATCCGCATGACCATCACATTAACTGGGACACTCCGCTATATGGTCAGCCAAATTTTGAAAAACCTCATATCAACTAAATGGGGCAACGGAGTTCAAATTATACGGGAGAATGAAGCAAATGGGAACGATAGTACAAGCAAATACACTGGAGCAGAACCGCTTCGTGACAATCAGCGATTTTAAGGATCGCATAATTCGAGGCGGAGAGGTAGAGTTCGCTTGGAAAGGAAAACCATATGGTATTACGCATCCTGAACTACGGACAATAATTTATGAAGCATACAAACCGGAAACCGAGAAATGGTGCGATACCGATGATGAAGTGCTGGAATATATCGTAGGAGGTGACCGCCTGCGCGACATTATTACTCAGATAACTGTAATCGACAGAACGATTTGAGACTGTCGATAGTTGTGGTTTAGGCGGAAATAGGATATTACAGCAAGCGGGTGCGTTTTTTGAAAATGCACCCGCTTGCACACTATCTTAAAGCAATTGTTCGATTGTATAAACAGTCATACCATTAGGCAAAAATCTAGAATTCAGGAACCTTTAGTGTAAATGAAAAAACGGTAGTAGCAACATGTGGTGAATATCAGAGATAAGTAATATAATAAAATAATTATTAATATAATCGACACAAATTAAATATAGTGGTATTGTGTGATGGTGTAGCGGATAGTGACAATATTAAGTCTAAAAGTCCGTTACTAAAAAATCATATTAATTGGAAAAGGCGTTTCATCCAACGTTTAAGCAGATGATTACAATGTAATATTTTTTTGTCCTTTAATATAATTAGCAAGCTTGATTACCACGGATAGTATACAATTTTCAAGAGGGTGTTTAGTTGAAGAAAACCATAATTATTGTTATTGCTTCAGTATGTTTAGTTATTGCCGTTATCGCTCTCTACATTAACAGCACTTCTAAAGCTCAAGATACTGGTAAGTATCTTGCAGGGAATACCGAATGTTGGGATGTTAATATTTGTATGGTAAAAGAAGGAATAACGGATATTGCCTCGGCCACGTAAAGAATTTGACTATCCCGCTGCACTTGATATTGAGATCAGGGACTCTGACGGAAATATTCATTCGGAAACAACAACTATTAGGTCTGGTAATTCTTATAATTTAAAATATCCCACGGATAAATCGCTATACAAGCATGCTGACGACTTGGAATGTGCCATCACTTACAATGGTTTATCTGAAACAGTCAAATCATCAAGGGATAGTTAACTAAGCCAAATTACTAACAAAACAAAGGATAATTTAAAATGAAAAAAGCATTATTATCAATGATTGTTGTCCTATCAATGGTGGTTTCCGCTACTGCACCTACATTTGCATCAGCGAATTCTACAACCGACGGAAATACCATCATATCTTTTGAAAAGTACTATGCGGCAGTCAAAGACGAATATGCTAATTAACTATAGAATACGAATGCAGCG
>CAZJXH010000380.1:0-2542 GCA_964549475.1 uncultured Oscillospiraceae bacterium | reverse complement strand
GGAATCACAATACAACAAAAGATCATGTGACCATAACAGTCGGCGTTAAGGGAACCATTATCATGCGGATCAACACCCAGTCGCCTACGATGCAATATGAGGACACCTCCTCCGATTTCACCAGCGTGACACACAATGAGAGCACCTTTTTCGCCTGCGCGTCCGATGGCCTTGTGATCAGCTCCGCAGACGGCAAAACATGGATACCATGGGAAACACCGGCGGGCATCGAACTGAATGCCATCGCCGCATCCTCTACGGCGGTTGTCGCTGTGGGGAAAAACGGAACAATTCTTACAGGGGCCGGCGGTGTCCTCTATCTCAAAGAAATCGGACTCCATGAGAACATCACCGATATCACCTACGGAAACAATCTATTTGTCGCTGTGACAGACAATGGCAGTATCCTTACTTCCTCCAACGGGCTGATATGGACAAAAAAAAGTCCGTCTTCCGCCGTCTCTTACGTCAAAATCGAATATGCCGATACCCTGTTCGCTTTGCTGACCCAATCCAAGGAGGTCCAGATATTTTCCGACATTCAGAGCGCGCCGACCATCGCAACGAACCCTTCGGCAGGAATCATCGATGTAACGATCATGTCCAAATCAAAAATCCTATATCTGGGAGACAATGCAAAAATATACCAATCGGATAATCAGGGAAGAACATGGGAGGAATCCAAGATCTCGCCGCCCAAAAACGCGGACCTCATCGGGGCGGTTGGAGACGAAGAGATATTATGCGCTTCCATTATCACCAATTCCTATATAGCCCGCTTGGTTACAGAAATCGAGGTGGACTCCGATCTCAGACAGGGTGCATATCAAGCCGGAGATTTGTGTTACCTTGATATCGAATATGCGACATTGCCGCAGACGTTTCTGGATCCGGCCTTGTCGAAGACAATGCAAAGCAGATGGGAATTCTATGGAGACGGGGATGCCGAGAAAGTTATCGCGGAAGGCGCTCCGGATGATGGCGTCGGAATCATCAAATTGTCTTCCTACGCGACATCCAGCTCCATCCAGCCCTATGCTGTCCTATCCCAGGCGATCACCACGAATGGAGCCGAAGGCCAGCTCAAACCCAGCACCTTCTATTCCTTCAGCATGTGGGTCCGACAGGAAAACATCACGGATGGCATTGTCAAGGTATGGATATCCGGACCCTTCGATTCGATCGGAATGGAGTTTCCGAATATTGGAACAACCTGGAAAAAAGTTACATTCAAGTTCCTCGTCCCTCCAGAAATCACCGCGCAGGAAGCTGCACAGGCAAGGATCAACATCGGCACACAAGACCAGGGCGTGTTTTATTTCGACAGGGCAGCGCTGAGTCTGACCAGTGAAAACGAAGAAGCGGTTCCAATCGACTATAAGGATCAACTGAAAAAAATCGCTCCGACATGGACCCGATTGAATTTTTTAAAACTGGGTGCCAAAAACGAGATGCCGGACCGATGGGCGGAAAACGGGGAACTGGAGGAAGCGCTGCATCTGGTTCTGGATGGCGGAACCGGCTCGAATCCCTGGATTGTCATCGATTCTTTTATGGGAGAGTCGGAATTGCGCAATCTCATTGAATACATCGCAGGATCCATTTCTACTCCCTATGGGAAAATCCGCATGGAGAACGGGTCTTCTCTTCTATGGAGCTCACAGTTCAACAAAATTTTGATCGAATTCGTCGATACGAACAATCATTTCACCAGTGACGTTTCCAGAGCAGTTTACGTGAATGAGATGATTGAAATCATCGAATCTTCCCCTTATTACAATAATATAAAAAATGAAGTGGTTTTCGTGGACGGGATGAAATACGTGGAAGGGCTGATGTTGTCCGGCGCCGATCATTCCGCACTGGATTTCCAATGCAAAACCGCCGAGGACCGATATGGATCCATCCGGCAGGCATTGAACGAATACAATACACAGATTCCCCGCAATGCCGACAGTCCGACGAACCTGCCGATCAACCTCATGCGGTCGGTTACTTTTAAAAACGCGGAATTCAATCCGACAACCGCGGAAATCACCACGATCCTGCTTGACCAGCTGGGGGTGGAGGTGAATGCAAGCATGGTCAGCCTGCAGCCGTGGAGCACGGCAAACTGGTCCAAAGCAATCGCAAGCGCTGCAATGATCGCCAGCAAAGCAAGCAAAGGAGAGCTTCTCCCCGTGACGAAAACGCAGATGGGGACCAATGAAAGCCAGGTGGATTGCTACGCGTTCAAAGACGGCAAGCTCCTGTCCCTGGTATTCGCTTCGCACAACACCAATCCGGTTGCCATTGCGGTAGATACGGCCTATTCTTTGCAGAACGCAAGCCTGATCCGGATTGACTCGGATGGCGGAATCGTGGAGGAATCCACACTAAAAACCGCTGACAAGCGGCTCAATATCATGCCGGAGAATGTTATTCTCCTTCAATTCACCATAGAATAAGAAATGTCATCCTTCTTCCATTTACCATAGATTTATGGAATGCAATATGGGGACGGTTCTTGTGTTGCATAAACGAAATAAAATGCAACATAAGA
>CAZJXH010000379.1:0-2544 GCA_964549475.1 uncultured Oscillospiraceae bacterium | reverse complement strand
CATGCCGGAGATGCTCTCCTGTTGACAGGATATCTATACACTGCAAGGGATTCCGCCCATAAGAAACTCGTTACAATGATCGAAAAGGGGGAGAATCTTCCGATTCATCTTCAGGGGGAGACGATTTATTATGCAGGCCCCTGTCCGGCGAAACCAGGGGAGATCATCGGATCGGTCGGGCCGACCACCAGCGGAAGAATGGATCGGTATGCACCGGTTCTTTTGAGGAAAGGCCTTCTCGGAATGGTCGGCAAGGGCGCTCGCAGCCCGCAGGTGATCGAGGCGATGAAAGAAGCCGGCAGCGTCTACTTTGGCGCCACAGGAGGCGCGGGCGCGCTGATCGCACAGTGTGTCCGGTCTGTTGAAATCGTTGCGTTTCCGGAACTCGGCACGGAAGCGATTCGTCGATTATGGGTTGAAAATTTCCCGGTGCTTGTACTGATTGATTCCAGGGGAAATGATTTGTATGAGTCCGGAAGAAAAAAGTATCAAAATTAGTGGCTTCTGAAAATTTTGAAAGAGTTGAAAATTCCAGGAACAAAAGAGACAATAAAACGTGCAAAAGAAAAACTAAAAACTGTAACATTTGGATGTTGTCGTTTCAGAGAGAGTATAGTAGAATAAATAGAGTTCGGAAGCTGTTAAAATCAAGAACGGCAGGTATTGTAAAATCAATCATAAATAACGAACAAATGGAGGAACAAACATGATAAAAATTACAAAAGATATGGTCATTTCAGAGGTTTTGGAATTGGACCGCGGCACCGTGCCGATTTTCTTTAAAAATGGTCTGCACTGTCTTGGCTGTGCGATGGCATCCGGGGAATCCCTCGAGGAAGCCTGCGCGGTACATGGAATTGATTGTGACGCACTGGTTGAGGAGCTGAATAATTATTTCGAAGTGAAGGACCTGCCTCAGGCAGAAATCTGATTTTAAAGTCTGATTTTCGGAATTAAGCGGATTTATCCGGAATTAGTTTGGAATTTGTATTGACAATCTGACGATTTACCATTAGAATCAATCGTGCGCAAAAACGCTGGTGTAGCTCAGCTGGTAGAGCAGCTGATTTGTAATCAGCAGGTCGTGGGTTCGAATCCAATCACCAGCTCCAAGCGCTAGTCCTACAGTCTCTAAGGCTGTAGGATTTTTAATTTTTACTCAATCTTTTCTTCTTTAGAATCTGACCCCGTTTTGACCCCGTTCATTTTATCGGCGGTTATTTCTGCGGTTTCGATATGAGTATAAATCTCGAGTGCGAGCGTTTCGGAGTGGAAGGTGCCGTCAAACGGAATCGGCTGTTCAGCGTTTTTGTTCATTAGGATCTTTCAGAACAAAGTGGCCTTTTTTGACAAAGAAGAACTGAATTGCAATGGCAATGACCAGAACCAGCAAAGACAGCAAACCAAACTTCCAGAAGTCGACATTCGCGTTGATAAAATTCGGCATCAGAATCAAGATGGTGATAACCAGCAAAAGCATGTTTATATTTTTCTTGATTGCGGGGGTAAAAGCGATCGGCTTGCCGCACTTCTCACAAACAAAATCACACTTGGACGGAAGATAGTTTTTCCAGGTTCCGGTCGGTATATGGGCACAGGTATCCGTAACCGACTCCTCGATTTTTTCGACCGTCTTCTTTATAATATCTGGATCCTTTCCGGCATCGATCAGGGCCTGTCGCTCTGCGGCGGCATACATCTCCATTATTTCAACCTGTTCGGGGGTATACTCCGGCTTTTGGACTGTTCCTTCGCTATTCTTCTCTTCAGGAATATCTTTCTCCTCGGGGGCTGGCACTAATTCATACTTGGCGAATCTGAACAGCAATATCTGCAAAAGCAGGTAGAGTACAACAATGCCGATCATGATGCCAACGTCGATCGCCATCCGGCTCCAGCCGGTCGCGCCGGCCACGTTGCCTTTGCCGCTGGTTATGGCTACCAGAAACAGCGCGGCGATCAGAACGCCATTCATAATACGGGCAATGGTCTGAAAGGTTTTTGTCATTTGAAGCTTCTCACTGCAATTACAGCATGTATATTGCGATATACGCGCAAATATGGCACTCCATTTAAATTGGGGTTTATGATCGCATGAATTCATTAAGATGGACTCCTTTATATGGTTACAACTAATATTATGTAACAATAGAGCTTATTATAGTCGATTTCCGTTAAAATTAACAGGGGAAATCGGATCTGACGCAAGTTGTGGACAAACTTGTGTGCAGCCGGTCCGGGTGTTGCCGATGACCGCTCGGTGCTGAAAACGGTTGCAGATACGCAAAGGATGACAACGATCAGGCTGCGGTTATTTTCCGCCCGAACAACAGGCCGGTCGAAAGCCTTCGAAAGGCTTCGAAAGACTTGCGATTCATCTGGACTTTCAAGGTCGTTTGTGGCAGAATAATCTAGAAAGCAGGTGATTGATATAGCTGAAAATCCACAGATCCGCTATGATAAGGATGAGCAATTGATAAACGATCCGACACAGGATGAATCCGTCAGACAACAAGCCCGTTTCAGACAGGCTTTTTGGAAAGC
>CAZJXH010000378.1:0-2548 GCA_964549475.1 uncultured Oscillospiraceae bacterium | reverse complement strand
ACATTCTGGTTGGATTTTTCGGCTTTATCACCTTCATTTGCGGGACGAACGGAATTTCCGAAAGTGCTATTTCGCGGGAAGGCAATTGCGCGTATTTGATGAAAATCATCCCGATGTCCTATCGAAATCAGATCTGGGCGAAGATCTCGGTCGGGATTGGATTAAGCGTACTCGGAGCGCTGCTGCTGCTCGTCATACTCATTGTGCTGATCGCACCTCCTCTCTGGTTTGACTTGATCTGCCTTGCGGTCATACCGGGCGCGGTTTTGCTGCCGAACATCACAGGAATCATCTTTGACTTGTTTATGCCGAAAATCAAATGGGACAACGAACAGCAGGCAGTGAAACAGAACATGAATATTTTATATGGAATCCTTCTTTCAACCCTTATTATTGCTTTGATGGTCGCTGCGGTTCTCGTGATTCCATTCCCCTTTGCCGGTGCGGCGATTTTTATTATTGCAGTGCCTCTTGTTCTCTCGGCTGTCAGCGCAAAAGTTGTCAATAGCGTACTGAACAAGGCCATGCTGCAACTGGCGGCATAGGAAAAAAACCGGTTCATGAGAGATATTTTCACAAGAAACCGGATTATGCGAAATATATTTTGCAAGAAAACGGATCATGCGGACAAGATCGAAAACAGACTGCGGAAGACATAAAAAATCATTCACTGGATAAAACAGGGAGAACTATGCTGGATAAACTGAGATTAGTTGAAAATCGTTATGATGAACTGACACAGGAAATGAGCGACCCTTTCGTGATCGCCTCGGACCGTTATCTGAAAATCGTGAAAGAACACGCAGAAATCGAACCCGTGGTGATTGCTTACCGCGAATACATCCGTATCGGTCAGGAGCTTCAAGAAAATAAAGAAATATTCAGCACTTCAAGCGATCAGGAATTCCGCGAATTTGTCAAAGAAGAAATTGATTTGCAGGAGAAACGATACACGCAATTGGAATTTGAATTGAGAGAAATGATCGCGCCGAGGGATCCTCATGACAACCGGAGCGTGATCATGGAAATCCGTGCGGGGACAGGCGGGGAAGAAGCCGCTTTATTCGCTTCCGTATTATATCGGATGTATTGTTATTATGCCCAGACCTGCGGATGGACGACAGAATTCATTGATGCGAACGAAACGGAATTGGGCGGATTTAAAGAGATTGTGTTTTCCATCGTCGGCAAAGGGGCGTTCAGCAGGCTGAAATATGAACGGGGGGTTCATCGTGTGCAAAGGGTTCCCTCCACGGAATCCGGCGGAAGAATCCATACCTCGACGGTTACCGTTGCGGTATTGCCGGAAGTGGACGACGTCGAAGTGCAAATCAATCCGGGCGATATCGAAATTGATACCTATCGGGCGTCGGGCGCCGGAGGGCAGCATGTCAACACGACCGACTCCGCGATCCGGATCACCCACAAACCTACCGGTATCGTGGTAACCTGCCAGGACCAGCGCTCCCAGTACAAGAACAAAGACCGGGCGATGAGCGTTCTTAAAACAAGAATATATGAATATGAACAGGCCAAGCGAAGCGGCGCCATCGCAGACGATCGAAAAAGCCAGGTAGGGACGGGAGACCGGAGTGAACGGATTCGTACCTATAATTATCAGCAGGGACGCGTTTCAGACCATCGAATCGGACTGACCCTGTACCGGATCAATGAAATACTGGAAGGAGACCTGGATGAGCTGATAAACGCACTGGTTGCAGCGGACCGCGCGAATACTCTCGGACAGGCAAAGAGCGAAGACTAGGAAAGTGGAAAAAGGAACAAAAACATTGGATACAATCATTGTCAAATGCATTCCGATATCAAACGAAACAAAAAATTTGTCTGAAAAGAAGAATTCATCCAATCATCAGCCGGATCAACATGCAATAAGAATAGAAGACCGGATCCAGATCGTGGATCCTGCTCTTTTCGACCAGGCTGTCCTTTCTATCCGGCAAGGCCAATTGGTCGCTTTTCCGACCGAAACGGTATATGGTCTGGGGGCGAACGCGCTCGACCCCTGTGCGGTGCGAAAAATATTTGAAGCAAAAGGCCGTCCTTCCGATAATCCGTTGATTGTCCACGTTGCCAAAGAAGAACAGATTCTACCCTTGGTGAAAACAATCACTCCCCTGGCTAAAAAAATGATCGATGCCTTCATGCCGGGCCCCATCACCCTTGTCTTTGAAAAATCAGACGAAATTCCATATGAGGTGACTGCCGGGCTGGATACAGTGGCGATCCGTATTCCATCCCATCCGATCGCCCATCTGTTTCTTGAGAGAGCCCATATCCCTGTTGCAGCGCCTTCCGCGAATGTGTCAGGCAAACCCAGTACGACGACAGCGAAACACGTCTATGACGATCTGAAGGGCAGGATTCCCTATATTATTGATGGAGGGGCGAGCGATTATGGCGTCGAATCAACGGTTGTGAATGTCACCGGAGAAATTCCGGTTATTCTGCGCCCCGGCGCAATCACCGCAGAGCAGATTTTCGGCGTTTGCGGATCCGTATCCGGAATCGGAAGCGCGATGCAGCAGAT
>CAZJXH010000377.1:0-2562 GCA_964549475.1 uncultured Oscillospiraceae bacterium | reverse complement strand
TGATCCTGCTTTTTCGGCTCCCGTGGGAGAGTTGCTGATGCTCTTGTCTTTTATACTTGCTATCGTCGGGTATTGTCTTGGCAGTGTCATTGTTTCAAATTCCATCTACAAGAAGCCGAAAAATGGCCCTTCAAAACAGAAGTCTTCTCTTTCGCTGTCCATTTTTTTTGCTAAAGGTTTTTGCTTTCTGATAAAGCCATATCCAGCAAGACTTGCCAGGTTTGGCAGATGGATCCAGTTGCTTCCGGAAGGATACCGCCTCTCATTGAAACGGACGTTGGCCTATCTCTATCCGCATAAAGAGAGCGTTCTGGAGGAATACATATTTATTAAAATCTCGCTTCTGTTTCTTTCGTTTGTTGTCTACCTGTCTATTTGGCTTTTCGTTTCGATCCCATTCCTTTTCTATCTATTGACTGCTGCTTTTCTACTTTTTTTACATGATATCGATACCAGTCGGCTTATTGTACACAATAAAATGCAAATGATGCAGGATTTTCCTACTTTTGTCGGGCTGCTCTCTACTCTTTTAACGAATGGAATCGTTCTCTCCAATGCACTGGTCCTGTGTATTGATACATTCAAGGATTCTTCCATTCCCTTTCAAAACGAGCTCGGACTGCTTCGAGGCGCTATGGTGGCTGGAGTCCCTTGCTACGAGGCGCTCGAACGTTTCGCCAGCCGGTGCCAGATCCCGGAAATAGCCTGCGCACTGCAGTTTGCAGCGCAATACGATAAAACGGGAGGATTGGAGAATTTGAATTTTTTAAAGCTGCAATGCTCGACCTGTTGGATTCAAAGTAAAATCACGGCTCGGAAACAATTGGAGGAATCCTCCGTGAAGCTCCTCTTTCCAATGATTTTACAGCTTGTCTGCGTCATGATTATTACAATCACACCCTCCCTCTTGTCTCTTCAACAGAGCGCGTAATGGGAAAAAGTGTTTTGAAAGGAAGAAAAATCATATGAAAATTTCAGCATTCATTCATTCTCCTCATCGAATCGGACATATCAACAAAAAGGCCCTCCAAATCAACAAGAGGAAATCCGGATTTGGAACAGTTGAAATTGTATTGATCATCGCCGTCCTGATCAGTCTCGCCCTTCTCTTCAGAACGGCCATCACTTCCTATGCAACACATCTGATCACTTCAGTTTTCGGCGATCAGAGCATTTTGTCAGAAAGCAATGAAGGAGATGATTGATTATGGCCTATGAAGTTTTAACAAAAAAGATTGATTTAGTAGATTCGATTATTTATTACCAGATTGATTGCATTGATAAGCATCCGGAACTGCCGATCCTGCCCATTCGTGTTGCAATGCATCCTCATCATGTCTGTTTGGAAATCGATATTTCGGATAAAATCAGTTTAGGGGATTTTCTTGCCGATCATGCCTTTACAAGAAGCGATTGGATTGGCCTGTTTCTATCCATCGGTGAAATCATCCTGCGAGGAATCGAACTTTTTCTGGATCCATTCAATTTCACTATTTCACGATCGACTGTTTTCTTCCTCTCCAATCAAGAGAGCCTGCGGGTTGGAGACTGTTTTTACCTCTATATTCCAGTCTTCGGGGATTCAAAGGATGATCCTGTTCATCATTTCATGGAGGAAATCCTGCAATTTTCATCCATGGATTCTTCCATTTCTGTAAAAAATAACAGCATCGGCCAAGAAGCGCCGGATTTCATTGTTCCCGGTCCGGCAAGCAGAATTTTGCCGGAAGGTTTGTTTTCGAGAGAGGAGGAAGAGCAGATTGCCACATGGTCATTGGACAATCTAAAGGATGGGATTACAAGATTAAGAAGCATGTTGGATCCCCAGGATTCTTCAAACCGGTCAGATCATCAAAAAGCTGCTCAAAAGCCAAGACTTGCCAAACAGGCAAGAAACCGGCTGGTTCAATCGGATTTCTTGTCAAAAGCCTCAACCTTTCCTTTTATTATTGGAGTAGTAGCAATTGAAACCGCATTGATTTTTACCGCTTTCCGTATTTTACAACATCAATCCGGTTTTTCAAATCGGTTGACACCCGTTCTGCTAGTGTCGAGTATCCTTATTTGTTTTGGATTGTTGGATTTATTCTTGCTTTTTAGTAAAAAGTCCGCTCTTTTTCTTATGAAAAATAAAGATTCCAACCCGTTCTCTCAATTAGAAGGAAGAGATGCAGAGTCGATTTTCAGATGTAAAGAAGAAAAAACTGTTCTGATTGAACATTCCGCAGATCTTAATCGAATTGCCATGATTTGTTCCGGAGTTCCCGGCACACCGGAAGAAAGCGCTGGGTTGAAAGCATATATTCTTACTGACGATTTTTTAGTAGGACGGGATGGCTCCAAAGTGGATTTCAAGGTCAACTGCCTTTCCGTTGGACGAGTCCATGCCCGCATTCAAAGAAGAGAGAATTCTTTTTTTATCGAAGATCTGGAATCCAGAAACGGAACGTATCTAAATCAGAAAAAGCTGAAAAAAAAGGAAGAATACCGTCTTCCCGAGAATTGTAAAATCCGCTTTGCAGACCGAGAGTTCTATTTCGTCGCCAATTAGAAAGAAGGAAG
>CAZJXH010000376.1:0-2567 GCA_964549475.1 uncultured Oscillospiraceae bacterium | reverse complement strand
TGACATGGCAAATGGACATCGATCCGAAAGTACAGATCCTGATCGATATCGGGACCAACGGCGAAATCGCTTTGTCAAACAAAGGAGAGATTGTCGCATGCTCGACCGCGGCCGGGCCGGCGTTTGAAGGAGCGAACATCACCTGCGGGATGGGCGGTGTCTCCGGAGCGATCGACAAGGTGTTTTTTGAGAACGGGGAGATCACATACAGCACGATCATGGATGAACCGGCATGCGGGATCTGTGGATCGGGCATTGTCGCCGCTGTTGCGGCGCTGCTGCATGCAGGAGTGATCGATGAGACCGGGCGGTTTGAGGAAGATCTGGATTTGATACCGGCTACGCTTCATCAGAATATCAGGAAGATTCGGAATGACACCCTGTATGTTTTTTCAAACAATGATGAAGGACTTCCGCAGGTTTATCTGAACCAGAAAGACATCCGCGAGGTGCAAAATGCGAAAGCCGCGGTATGCGCGGGAATCCGTCTGCTAATGGAACGGCAGAAAATCAGACCGGATGATGTCGACCACGTTTATATCGCAGGCGGGTTCGGTAATTTTCTGAATATTGAGGATGCGTTTACCATCGGACTCCTGCCGGGCGAATTGAAAGGGAAGGCGAAGATGGTGGGGAACACCTCCGGCCTCGGCGCTTCTTTGTGTCTGCTCGATGTTGGAATGATCGCGCGATGCGATGCCATCCAAAAGAAAACGGAGTATTATGAACTTTCGTCGGACAAGCGTTTCACAGACCTCTATATTGACGCGATGCTTTTTGATGAAGGGGGAATGCTTCCTTGACAGGCAAGAATGAAATCCGCAAGCAGCTTTGTCTGATTCGAGAAAATCAGAACATACAAGAACAGCAGGAAAAATCACGGACGATTTGCGAAAACATCCTTTCAATGGATTTATTTTCAAAGAATAATATAAAAGGAAAAAAGATCGCCCTTTATTTTACCCACAAAGGCGAAGTGGACCTTGAGCCCCTGAAAAAATACTTTATCCAGAACGGCGGCCGGTGTTTCTTTCCGATTACACTGCCTGATGCGATTTACATGGGAGAATTCGACCCGGCCAAAGAGGAGCGCTTGCAATGCAAAACCGGCGCCATGGGGATTCTCGAGCCCGATTCCGGATCATGCGAAGAACTGGTAAAGAGGGGGAACGGCCGGTTCAATGATTTCAAGCGGATGGACTGGATCTTTATTCCGGGCATCGGGTACGATTTGAACGGAAACCGCATTGGATATGGAAAGGGATATTACGACCGATATATTTCAAAATACAATCCGGAACAGCGTCCCGTCCTTGTCGCACCTGCATTTGAATTTCAGGTGACAGAGAGCATTCCTGGAGAAAAGCACGATATACCGGTGAATATCATTGTCACAGAGAAGCGGATCATCCATGTGAGCTAATTGTAATATTATTGTAGTCTATTGACTTGCCGGGAGTGGTATAATATATTCGTTCGTAATGGAATTCAACACCCATTTATTGCATAATGAAACTGCAATGAATGGGGTGAAACCGTTCGAGCGACAGTACCACTTTTGTCCGCTTGCTGCCCTGCCTCGTTTTGCAAAACATGCAAAATCATTTAACTTTCAAGCTTCATTGTGGACTTATCCAGCATGAATAAGCAAGGGAGGTCTCTCGAATTGAAAACCAATCAATCCACAAGAAATTCAGACCCGATGAGTCGAACAGGACAGAACGGAAATAGAAATAACAACAATTCAAATTATAACAATCTGAATACACTGTCCAGAAGAAAAAGAAAAAACAGGAATAACCGCAACAGGCAGCTGGCCTCTTTCGTTGTATTGATTCTGCTGTTGTCAGGCATTTCTTATTTTATTTATAAAATCTTTTTTTCGGGGAACAATACAGATAGCAAGAAAAGCAGCATTTCAAACAGTGCAGCCGTCAGCAACGCCAATAGCGGCAAGGATGTCACCTCTTCGGCCGTTCCCTCGAATCTGAACACGGACCCGTCCAAGTTCTGGGGGAATACAATCGATTTTTCTGCGGATATCCAACCGCTGAAAGGAACCAAAGCATTGACCAAGTGGCCCGCCAAGGCTGGATTCGATATTGTTAAAACGGATATTTCCTCCTATCTGTCAAAAGAATACAAAGGCTCGGTGCTTAAAGGGGTCACGGTCATCCTGGATGCCGGGCACGGCGGGGAGGATCTGGGCGCAGTTTATCCGAGAGCCCCTAAAGCCGCAGAAATCGCGGAAAGCAAGATCAACCTCACCGTTGCAAAAATAGTAAAAGAAAAAATAGAGAAATTGGGTGCGACGGTGATTCTTACAAGAATGGACAATACATACCACAAGCTCTATTATCGTTCCGCTATTGTCGCAAAAGCCACTCTGACTGATTTTTACAATAAACTGGACAAATCTTCAAAAAACAAAAGTGTAATCGAGGATTATCTCAGCCATATCGAACAAACCCTCAAAGCCAACAGCGACGAGGACAAAACCGGATGGTTCTACGGCCTTGGCGTACGGCGTGAAAGGTCCGCTGGTTTATACAAACGTCGCGCTGCGC
>CAZJXH010000375.1:0-2569 GCA_964549475.1 uncultured Oscillospiraceae bacterium | reverse complement strand
CTATAAAGAGTTTTCTTCTCGCGTAGAACTGATGCAAAATCGCAATCTATCCAAGCCGGAACGTATCCGCGTATTGTTTGACAACACCCTGCAAAAACTGTCAAAGCGTATGATTCTGGAAAAATGCCCGGACATCAGCACATCAACTGTTGAGATGACTTTGGCATCTCTGTTGAAAGAAGGCTATATACTAAAGACTGGTGCAGGCAAAAATACTGCTTATATCCGCAATATGGAACAGCCTAACAAATAAATCCCATAATTCGGGGATTTGTACTGGTGGCATTCAGTGATGCTATCCGCCCCCATTGCCTGCGACGGTTTTATCACGCTCGGACTGTGGCTGGACGGAAGTATCATTATCCCTCCGTATGTTTTTTACACAGGTAGGCTATTGCGTCTCCCCGAACAAAAGGTGCAGATTACAATGGCGATGTAAAGAATTTGTTCCTTCAAAAATAAACCGCCAGCTTTCTAGATAATCACGCCGCACTGTAAAATCCGAATCAGTAAGGAAATGAATAAAAGCTCTTGGATTATCATGGTATGCATCGACGAATCGGTCTGCATAATCCATCTTTTCATCATCAGTCAGATCATCGCTAATGTTATGCATTACATGTTCCATATTTCTGGAAAAATAATAGACAGAGTATGAGGTCGTTCCAATTGCAGCAGTGGGATATAAGCGTCTCAAAACCTGAGCTCTTTTTGAATTCCTTTCAATGGTTCCTTGAGGGTTTCGTGAGACAATTTGATTTTCTTCGTAACGCAGCTTTTCAATATCTCCAGACACTACACAACCGCTTGGGGTGAAGTCACCATCGGTATCAATCAGATGAATTACTTTGATAATATCATTGCGCCGGAAGCCGTATCGATCCATTTCCGCCTTAATATGCTCATTAACCGTCTTTATTACATTCGTGCTGTTTACCAGCCATTCGGAAGTGACATCTCTATGAACCACGTGGAACCGGACTTCTTCGTTTTGAAAGATTTTTTTTTAGAACCGGGCTGAGCGCATTTTCGTCCGTAGGACCTTCAACAATAAACAAAATAACCTTTTTAGTTTTCGCCGCCATCAAGCACCGCCTTCCCGGCACGCCTAAAAGCACGGCCTATATCAACAGTATCTGTCTCGGCATATACTTCTTCCCGCTGACCGCCTAATGTGATACTACGCAAATATAAATCACGCAGATTGTTATTTGTTTTTACGTTTTGTAGCCGCATATATCGATTCTGAGAATTGGTAGTTGAAAATAGAATGCTGGATTTATTTAGCATTTCAAGAGCGCGGAGATTGTGTGAGGTGAAAATCATCTGCCCTTTTGCGCTTTTTTCAAAGACCGAAAGCAGCTCTCCTAACAAATACTCGTAAATGCCTGCATCCAATTCATCAATAATCAGGCACATGGAAGGGTCGTTGAAAACGCACATCAGTACATTGAGAATGGATACGATCTTTATAATTCCCTCAGATTCATATTTGAGAGGGATCATAACGTCTCCGCGCTTGGAGATCAATTGAATATTGTGTCCGGCCTTGCCGTTTTCCAAAATCTGCTCGCCCAAGTCATATACACCGATGGAAAGACCGGGAATCAATGTGCCGAGTACAGTATTCATTTCGGATATAATTTGCTGGACCATATCGTAGCGCCTTTTGCTGATTAATGACGGCTTATCCAATCGCACCGGCAAATCCCCCTTGGCAATGGTCTCGCCCATATCCAGGCGAAACGCAAAGGGGAGCATAAAATTCAAACTGATGCTTCCAGAATGCTCATTGGATATAACGAATAGATTAACGCCAGCATACCGGTATAGGGTGCTAATAATATAAGCATAATCCGCTGTTACATCTTGTGATGCCGATAAAAATATCTTTCTTGCCTCATCGTTAAAGATAAAAGAGCTGTGTTCCTTTTGCGCCAATTTCTTGGCAACGCCAAAGTTGATTTTGTTTTCTTCATTATTCTTAACAAGATCGTTATATCGAAAGATGGGTGTAAACCGCACGTTTTCTTCGGTGGATGCAAAACAGAGCAGGGTCTTTTTCTTGTCAAACTTCTCGCCATTCCACACAACTGAAGCAAGCGATTCTCTTGTGACCTGAAAATTATCATCGCCAATACGCCTTAACTCAACAGAATATTCTACCTTTGTCTGCTTATGCCCAACCCAAACAGCGAATGTCACAGTAATAGAGCAGCGGTTCATTTCCTTTGAAATGTAATGAAACGTATCGTCAGGAAGGGGCCTGCCCATCAGCAACCTCTGGACAAAATCCATTGCCTCTATAACCGCGGTCTTTCCAGATCCGTTTTGCCCGTAAATTCCTAAAATATCTGACTTTTGAGAAAAAACTGAACCGGTAAGGGCGGACGGCATCTGCACAAGACCGTATTGCGTGTTCTTAAACCCTTCCAGTTTTATTTCGCATATGCGCACAAGAGCGTCTTTCATATCAGTACAGCTCCTTTCGTATGTTATAGTATAGCCTTATTTTGCCCAGATATCAACTTTTATATTATCAATCGGTACAAAATGTTTCGAATCCTAC
>CAZJXH010000374.1:0-2572 GCA_964549475.1 uncultured Oscillospiraceae bacterium | reverse complement strand
AATCGCGACTTCAATGGAACATCTGAAGAAACTGAGCGAACTGTATTGCACCGGCTGCGACTATTGCCAGCCATGCCCTGCCAACATTGCCATTTCAAAGATTTTCAATATGTACACTTATTATCATGTCTATGAGCTATCCAAGCTGGCACAGAATGAATTCGACGCGTATCGGAGGGATCCGGACCGGGGGAAAACAAGCAAAGACTGCATTGACTGCGGCCGATGCGAAGAAAAATGCCCCCAGAAGCTAAACATCCGGAAAGAACTGAAGAGGGTGGAGGAGATTCTCGCCGGACTTTAAGCCAACCGGATCGCCGGATATTCTTTTCTTCTATCATCACAATGGAAGGGTTACCGCAGCATGGGCATCAACATTTTGTATGGAGCGTCTCGATCCGATTTGACAAAAGCCTGCCTGGAGCAGGTTTATCAATTTCGCAAGGACCATCCGGACCAAAGAGCGATCCTTCTTGTTCCCGAAACATCAAAGATGGATATGGAATACGAATTTTTAACGGGTACGGCAGAAGAGGGAATGATGCTGACCGAGGTTCTTTCCTTCAGCCGTTTCTGTTACCGTATTTTAGGGGAGATCGGATCGGGCTCGAATGACTTGATTGACGATGCGGGCAAATCCATGCTTCTTTACCGGGTATTGCGAGAAAACGAGGGCCGGTTTGTCCTTTTTAAAAATCTATGCCAAAAACCCGGATTCATTGCAGAAATCCTGTCCGTGATGGGGGATTTGAAGCGTGTCCTGATCGATGCATCCAAACTGCAGAAGGCTTCACTGGAGATGCCCGATCCGGTTCTTGCGCAAAAAGCGAAGGAACTGGGGATTTTATTCGAAGAGTATGATCGTGCACTGAAGAAAACGTCCCTCAAAGACCAGCAGGAAAACTATACCCGGACAACCGCACAGATTTCCCGCCTCGCGCAGGCAAGATCCTTCTCTGCGAATCAATCGGCTCCATGGCCGTACGATCGGCTTGAATGGCTGTTCCACACGAAAATCTGGATTCTCGGATTCGGGGAGGGAAGAGACTTCACTCCGCAGGAATATGCGATGATGGAAGCGCTGAACCGGTGCTGCGACCTGGTGGTTACGCTGGTTTGTGATCATGGTGCGGCACTTTTCCGCGCCGGAGCCCAAAGTATGGCATGGTTTTCAAAAAGCGGCCTGCTGGATACTCGTCCGCAGGCTGTTCCTCCAGGGCAACCGACTCTTTTCACCCATCTCGCCTCCTGCTGGAAGGACCAGAACCCTGTTCCGGTGTCCCCCGCGCACTCCCCCGCCATTTCTCCTTCTTTTCCAAACATATCGCATGCCCCGGATTCCCTCGTTTCGCCCTCTTTCCCGCTCACGCTGGTCCATTCCGCTACGAAACGGCAGGAAGTGGCGATTCTCGCAGGAGAGATCAAACGGCTGATCCGCGAAGAACAGGTGCGATATCGTGATATCACTATCGTGGCGGCCGGTATGGAGTCGTATGGTGCGATGGTGCACTCGGTTTTTCAGGAAGCATCGATCCCTTATTATCTGGATGAGAAGAAATCGCTTGGAAGAACCGCCCTTGCAAGAATGATCCGAAGTCTGCTGGATCTTTGCCTGCGTCATTGGTCCCACAAGGCGCTGATGAATTATGCCCGCTGCGGCTTTTGCAGCGCGTCCCAGAATGAAATCGATGAATTGGAGACCTTCATGCTTTCCCGTGGAATCAAATGGAAATCCCAGATATTCGACGATGCAAGATTTCATCTGGAGTGGGAGCCCGGACGAATGGAGAATCCCCAGGAAGATGCAGAAAACCGGCTGTCCGTTCCGGCTGCGTCATCGGGAGAAACCACGGGTTCGAATCATCGCATGATTGAACTGAGGAACCGCCTGTGTAAAAACATTCTTGTTTTTGAGAAAAACTGCAGCAGCAGTACGACAAGCCGCGATTATTGCATCGCCCTCCGGAATTTCCTGCAGGCGGAAGAAATCCCCCGGAAGATGGAGCAGATGAGCGGCGCACTCCTCGGAGAAAAACAGGAAGATGCGGCGACCGCGCTGGTGAAGGCCTGGAATGAACTGCTGCATCTGATCGAGCAGATCGAACAGATCGGTCAGGACACGCCCATGGACCTGGAGCTGTTACGCGGGATTCTGGCAAGCGGAAGGGAAAAAGCGGTCTCCGGCACAATTCCTTCTTCGGTGGACCAGGTTCATTTCGCATCAATAAACCAGATAAGCGGCAGGCCATGTTCCGTTCTTTTTATAATCGGACTGTCTGACAGCTCCTATCCCGAGAAGCTTCCGCCCGAAGGCCTTTTGAAGGACCGGGAGCGGGAGGCGTTCTCGGCGTATTTCGGAATCGACATTCCTTCCATTGTGTCGGATAAATACTATGAAGACCTCTTTCTGACCTATTCCCTGCTTGGACTGCCGACAAAGCGGCTTATTCTTTCCTGTCCGGAACCAAAAGAGCGCGAATCCAAAATTGTCTCCTTTGTCCGGGAATGTGTTCCGGATTGCCGAACCATCGACTGGTCGGAATTTCCGGGACCTTTTGACATTCAGGTTTAC
>CAZJXH010000373.1:0-2572 GCA_964549475.1 uncultured Oscillospiraceae bacterium | reverse complement strand
GGTTAAAGTGGAAAGCTTGTGCAACAATGGATGTGATAACTTTGGTACGGCCTCCTTGATTACGGGGTGGACCAACGATGCGACACAAGTCCAGATGCTGCTGATGATCGGAATACGCCGGATCTGTTATGCGTCGATCATGTGCATTGGTGGAACGATCATGGCAATCCGAAACTCAGCTTCCATGAGCTGGATCATCGCCCTGGCGGTTGTAGTGCTTCTTGGATTGATCATGAGCGTCATAGCGATCGCATTGCCAAAATTCAAAGCGATCCAGAAACTGATCGATAAATTGAATCTGGTTTCCAGAGAGAACCTAAGCGGATTAATGGTCATACGAGCCTTCGGGACACAGCAATATGAGAAGAACCGTTTTGATATTGCAAACAAGGACCTGACAAAAACAACCTTGTTTGTGAGTCGCGTCATGGTGTTCATGATGCCGGCCATGATGCTGATCATGAACGGGGTGACGCTGCTGATCGTATGGGTCGGCACGCACCAGATCGCAGATTCCATGATGCAGGTCGGCGACATGATGGCCTTTATGCAGTATGCAATGCAAATCATCATGGCATTCCTGATGATTTCGATGATGTTCATTTTTGTCCCCCGCGCGGCTGTATCGGCGGATCGTATCGCCGAGGTGCTTGAGACAGAGATCACAATCAACGATCCCGAAAAACAAAAAAGCTTTGATCAGACAAGAAAGGGCTTTTTAGAATTCAGAAACGTCTGCTTCCGTTATCACGGTGCGGAAGAAGACGCACTCAGCGACATTACTTTCACAGCAAAACCGGGACAAACGACTGCGATCATCGGCTCCACTGGCTCCGGAAAATCAACCATCGCCAAACTGGCATTGCGTTTTTATGATGTGTGCCAGGGACAGATTCTGATGGATGGAGTGGATGTGCGTGAAGTGAGACAGGAGGACCTGCGCAATAAAATCGGGTACGTGCCGCAAAAAGGCGTACTATTGTCCGGTACCATCGAATTCAATCTGAAATATGGAAAGAAAGATGCGACGGATACCGAAATGGAAAACGCTGCAAGCATTGCACAAGCTTTGGATTTCATTACAGAGAACCCTGAAAAGTTCGGTTCGAACATCGCACAGGGAGGAAGCAATGTCTCCGGCGGACAGAAACAGCGATTATCCATCGCACGTGCACTGACAAAAAAGCCGGAAATCCTGATTTTCGACGACAGCTTCTCTGCTTTGGATTTCAAAACAGACTCTGCGCTTCGGAAAGCTCTGAAGGAACATACCGGTGACAGCACCGTTATCATCGTCGCACAAAGAGTCAGCACGATTATGAATGCTGAGCAGATCCTGGTGCTGAACGACGGCAGAATCATCGGAAGCGGCACCCATAGAGAATTGCTGAAAAGCTGCCCGGAGTATTACGAGATTGCCTCATCGCAATTGTCTGAGGAGGAGATGTCATGAGAATAGAGAATAAGCATATTGAAAATAACCCCATTTTTCTTGCTGCGAAAGCAGTGAACGGAGGTCAAAATGAGTGAGACAAAAAACACTGCGCCGAAAAGAGGACCAATGGGCGGCCCCGGTATGATGATGGGCATACCGGGTGAAAAAGCGAAAGACTTCGGAGGATCAATCAAGAAGCTTGCCGGTTATTTGGGGAAATACAAGTGGACCATTATAATAGTCTGGATTCTTGCCATCCTATCAACCATATTCATGATTCTGGGGCCTAAAATCCTGGGAAAAGCCACAGACGAGCTCTTTACCGGTATCATGAGCAAAATCGCCGGAACAGGAGATGTGAACTTTGTAAAGATCGGAGAAATCATGTTATGGCTTATCGCACTGTACTTTGTGAGTGCTCTTTTTTCCTATCTGCAAGGATATGTGATGTCCGCGGTAAGCATGAAAGTGACCTATCAGCTTCGAAACAATATCAATGAAAAAATACATAAACTGCCTTTCCAGTATTTTGACAAGACAACCCATGGCGAGGTGCTGTCCCGAATCACCAACGATGTTGACACCATCAGCCAGACCTTGAACCAGAGTCTGACCCAGATCATCACATCGGTCACCGCTTTGATTGGAATTATTGTCATGATGTTCACAATAAGCTGGCAGTTGACTCTGGTAGCACTCTTTACGCTTCCACTTTCTATGATTTTTATTACAATGATTGTGAAAAAATCAAAAAAGCACTTTGCCAACCAGCAAAAATATCTGGGAGATGTCAACGGGCATGTGGAAGAAATGTTCGGGAGCTATGTCGTTGTAAAAGCGTTCAATGGAGAGAAAGAATCTGAAAAAACATTTGGGAAGCACAACAATTCCCTTTATGAATCTGCCTGGAAAGCGAATTTCTTATCAGGACTGATGATGCCCATCACCACTTTTATCGGCAACCTTACCTATGTGGCGATCTGCATCATCGGAGGCTATCTGGCGACAACCAGAAACATGACTGTCGGCGGGATTCAGGCCTTTATCCAATATGTGCGTTCCTTTACACAGCCGATCGCCCAAATCGCCACGATCTCCAATGTGGCCTCCTGCGCGCGTTCGACGAAGATCGTGTCG
>CAZJXH010000372.1:0-2575 GCA_964549475.1 uncultured Oscillospiraceae bacterium | reverse complement strand
TGCTGGGGATGACGCTTGCAACCAAGCCCGAGGAAATGTACCGGGCGCTGATCGAGGCGACCGCGTATGGAACACGGGAAATCATCGAGACTTTTGAAGCGAACGGGGTTCCGATTCATGAATTGTTCGCCTGCGGAGGAATCGCCTCGAAGGATCCGTTCATGATGCAGATCTATGCGGATGTGACGAACCGGGAGATCCGGATTTCAGACAGCACCCAGACCGTCGCGCTCGGGTCGGCGATGTTCGGCGCAGTTGCCGCAGGAAAAGCAAACGGCGGGTATGACAGCATCTTTGAAGCGGCAAGAATCATGCCAAGGCTGAAGGATGTCGTCTATAAGCCCGATCCGGAAGCGGTCCGGGTCTATGACAGGCTTTTCGCAGAATACGTCCTGCTGCACGACTATTTCGGACGCGGACAGAATGATGTCATGAAGCGGCTCAAGGCAATCAAGAAGGAAAGCCGGAAATAGAGCTGCTATCCTGTATAATGAAAGGGATTGTATGGAAAATTTAATTCGTGAAGTGCTGGAGGCAAACCTGGAATTACCAAAAGCAGGGCTGGTTGTGGATACCTGGGGAAATGTCAGCGCGATCGACCGCGCAAAAGGAATTGTCGTGATCAAACCCAGCGGAGTCCCTTATGAAGGGATGAAAGAGGAGCATATGGTGGTCCTGGATCTGGACGGCAAGGTCCTCTCCGGCCGATTGAATCCCAGCAGCGACACTGCGACTCATCTGGAGATTTATCGTTCCTTCCTCCATGCGGGAGGGATCGTTCATACCCATTCCCGCTGGGCGACCTCGTGGGCTCAGGCATGCAGAGGGATCCCTGCTTATGGAACCACCCATGCGGATTATTTTTATGGAGAGATCCCATGTACGCGCAAGCTAACAAAGGAGGAGATCGAGAGCCTTTATGAGTACAATACCGGAAAAGTCATTGTAGAAACCTTTTTTACACGCAAGATCGATCCGGATGCAGTCCCCGGCGTGGTTGTTGCCGGGCATGGACCGTTCTGCTGGGGCAGGAATGCCGCGGATGCTGTTCATAACGCCATCGTCATGGAAGAATGTGCGATGATGGCAATTCAATCACAACAGATCAATCCAGCTGTTCAGCCCATCGAGCAGGACCTTCTGGATCGGCATTATCTTCGGAAGCACGGGAAAAACGCCTATTACGGACAGAAATAGAAGACGGCTCGTCAGTCGATGTTCTTGTCGATGACAAAGCGCAGAATCTTTTTTGATGTATTTTTTTGGAATTCCTCATTCCTGATTTTTACCAGATTCACCATTTTATAGGAAACCATCCGGCTGTTGACTTTCTTGATCTCTTTGTCGAAATAAGCCTGCACATCTTCGATTCCTTTGAATTTCAAAGAGGAAAAATCCGGGAAGATCTCGGCGACAATCACTTCTTTGCTCTTCTGAAGCTCGCTTTCCCCTGCGTAAACCACGGCTTCGGAAACGCCGTAAATTCTGGATATTTCCGTTTCGATTTCTTCCGGATAGACATTTTTGCCATTGCTCAGGATGATCACATTTTTCAATCGTCCGGTGATATAGATCCAGCCGTCCTCATCCAGCTTGCCATAGTCGCCGGTTTTGAAATAGCCTTCTTCATCGAATGCCGCAGCGGTTGCCTCCGGGTCCTTGTAGTACCCGATCATGACATTGGGGCCCTTGACACAGATCTCTCCTTCGCCGTTTTCATCCGGGTCCTTGATTTTAACCTGCTCATCGATAATCGGCACCCCGACGCTTCCCCGTTTTTGATATTTGTTCCGGTTGCAGGAAATCAGCGGAGCGCATTCTGTAATTCCGTATCCGTTCAGGATGGTGATTCCGATCGCATCAAAGGTGTCGATGATATCCTGGTTCAGTGCGGCGCCTCCGCAAATGACCATTTCCAGTTTTCCGCCGAATTGTGCCAGCACACTCTTGAAAAGCGTACGACGAAGATCGATTCCGATCCGGCGCAGCCTGTTGCTGATTTTGATCATCCGCCGCAGCATCCCGGCCTTCCCGCTTGCCTCTGCTCCGTCCCATATCTTTCCGTACAGCTTCTCGATAAAAAGCGGGACCAGGATCAAATGCACCGGTTGTTGTTCTTTCATTTCAGAGGCGATATAGCGAAGCCCGCTGGAAACATAGATTTCGGATCCCTGTGCGAAATGCCCGACAAAATTCACGGTGGAGCCAAAGGTATGGTGCGGCGGGAGTACATTCATGGTTTTCGGTGAAATCGCAAAATTATACATTCCGTTCGTCATATCCAGGACAATATTTTTTTGGGAAAGCATGACGCCTTTGCCCTTTCCGGTGGTTCCCGACGTAAAGACGATGGTTGCTAGGCGTTCCCGGTCAATTTCATAATCATAATAAGAATTGTCCCCGTTTTTAAAAAGGTTCTCGCCGATTGCTGCGATATTGGAAAGCTTCAACGCATAGCCGGCTTTGGTTTCCCCCATGCAAATAGCGGTTTTGAGGCAGGGGACTTTCCCTCTTGATGCGTCGATTTTCGCTTCAATCGCGGCACTGTAAATCACAAATTCGCATTCCGCTGTAT
>CAZJXH010000371.1:0-2578 GCA_964549475.1 uncultured Oscillospiraceae bacterium | reverse complement strand
CCCTGTATACTCTCTGGCTGCACTCTTTTGTGGGGAGGGTATGGGAAGATGCGTACAGGAACTGTCTGGATGTGGTTCAAAAAGCCGCGATAGACAATCCTGTTCCATTCTACCAGGCAGGATACAACATCCGGGAATCGGGCTATGTCCCTTATTTAACGGGGAATGCGGAATTTATTTTCGAAGACCAGATGAAAATCATGCTGCATCTTGCCGAAGTGTCCCAGACCCGGGAATCCTCTTTTTCCTATTTGAAACAGCTTCTTTTAAACACAAGCACATTCTATGAGACGTATGAGATTCTGACCGCCAAGGCTTCCAGTGAAAGGGAGTCCATTGCAGGATACGCGTATATGGCAAGAATCGCGCGGATCCGGCAGGATAAGGAGCTTTACGATTTATGCATCGGACGGATCGAATGGAATACCGCTACCAGTGCCAGCAGTGACATTTATGGACTGCCGTTCCGCACTTTGGCGGAGGGATCGATCCTCGCCTATGCAAAACATGCGATTGGCGCATTGAAAGCGGAATACTAAGAGGCCCCTCCCTGCTATGACACAATAAACAGGAAATAATCGGCACAACAATGCGATATTAGTGCGATTTTGGCGGATATTGGAGTTGCGAAACAAGCAAAAAAGAGTATAATACTAATGGCATTTCTTAAGTTGCCTGACAGAAATCCGGCTTGATGACGACATTATCTGCAGGCAATAATAAAATAATAAATTCTCCGTAAAAACGGAAAACAGGAAAGAGGAAAAAAAATGGGATTTATCGACACAATTATTTCAAGAGCGATTGAAAACAAAAAAACAATCGTATTGCCCGAGGCATCGGACCGAAGAGTGGTGGAAGCCGCAGCGGAAGTTCTCAAAAGAGAGATTGCAAGGGTGGTTCTGATTGGAAACAAAGGCGAGATCGAAGCCGCCGCTGCAGGCCTGGACCTTTCAAAAGCAACCATTGTCGATCCAAAGACAGATGCGCGTTTCGAAGATTATGTCTCGACTTTTTATGAAATGCGCAAAGCCAAGGGCATGACAATAGAAAAAGCAAGAGAAACCATGTGCGACAATAATTATTTTGGTGTGATGATGGTAAAAAAGGGAGACGCGGATGGAATGGTGTCCGGTGCGATCCACAGTACAGCGGATACGCTGCGCCCCTCGCTTCAGATCCTCAAGACCGCGCCGGGAACGAAACTGGTCTCGGCTTTCTTTATGATTGTCGTACCGGACTGCGAATACGGGGAAAAGGGGACATTCCTGTTTGCCGACAGCGGCCTTGTGATGAATCCGACCGCGGATGAGCTTTCAGAAATCGCCATTTCATCGGCAAAATCCTTTGAACAGCTGGTTGGCAAGGAATCCAAAGTCGCGATGCTTTCTTTCTCTTCTTACGGAAGCGCCAAAGACCCTCTGGTCGATAAAGTAATCGAAGCCACCCGCCTTGCGAAAGAAAAAGCCCCCCAGCTGAAACTGGACGGCGAATTACAGCTGGATGCGGCGATCGTACCCAGCGTCGGAAAATCAAAAGCACCCGGCAGCACTGTCGCAGGAACCGCGAATACGCTGGTATTCCCTGATCTGAGCGCGGGAAACATCGGATACAAGCTGGCTCAGAGGCTGGCCAAGGCAGAAGCATACGGACCTATCACACAAGGAATCGCAAAACCGGTCAATGATCTGTCGCGCGGATGTTCGGCGGATGATATCGTAGGCGTTGTCGCCATCACCTCGGTCCAGGCGATCAGCTGAGCGGAGCCGGGAACCAGGAGCCAGAGCACCATTTATAAAAATAAATTTCAGTGAGGAGAAAGTCATGAAGGTTTTAGTTATTAACGCGGGAAGTTCATCCATCAAATATCAATTGCTGGATACTGTAACAGGAGATGTACTTGCCAAAGGCGGCGCGGAGAGGATCGGACTGGATAACGCATTCATTAAAAATACGAAACTGGGCGAAGAGGCGGCGGTGATCCATGGGATCATGGAAAATCACAAGCAAGCCATCAAACTTGTTCTGGAGGCGCTGGTCAGCAAAGAGAACGGGGTCATCAAGTCCATGACGGAAATTGATGCGGTAGGACACAGAGTGGTTCATGGAGGAGAAAAATTCTCCACCTCCGCCCTTATCACCCCGGAAGTCAAAGCGGCGATCCGTGCGTGCTCCTCCCTGGCGCCCCTCCACAATCCACCGAACATGACAGGAATCGAGGCCTGTGAAGAAGCGATGCCGGGGGTTCCCCAGGTCGCGGTTTTCGATACCGCATTCCATCAGACCATGCCGGCAAAAGCATTCATGTATGCCTTGCCGTATGATGTATATGAAGAGTATGGCATCCGCCGTTATGGATTTCATGGAACCTCCCACGGATTTGTCGCAAAACGTGCCGCAGAAATCCTTGGCAAGCCATTAGCCAGTTTAAAAATCATTACCTGCCATCTTGGAAACGGTTCCTCCATCGCGGCAATCGACTGCGGCAAATGCATCGACACCTCGATGGGTCTGACCCCGCTTGCCGGAATCTGCATGGGAACACGCTGCGGGGATATCGATCCTGCGATTGTCACCA
>CAZJXH010000370.1:0-2615 GCA_964549475.1 uncultured Oscillospiraceae bacterium | reverse complement strand
GCATGCGCCGATGCATGGAAGCGGCTGATCGCGCCTTCTCTTGAGAATGAGATTCGAAATATGCTGACAGAGCAGGCGGAAGAGAAAGCGATGCAGATTTTTGCCACAAATTTGAAAAGCACTATCATGCAGGCGCCGATCAAAGGAAAAAACGTCCTCGGATTCGATCCCGCTTACCGTACAGGCTGCAAACTCGCTGTGGTAGAATCGACCGGAAAATGCCTCGCCACCACCGTTATTTATCCTACGCCGCCCCAGTCCAAAGTAGAGGAGGCAACCCGTGTCTTATTGTCTTTGATCAAGCAATTCGAGATTGACCTGATTGCCATCGGAAACGGCACCGCATCCCGCGAGTCGGAAGCCTTTATCAGCAAAGTGGTGAAAGACCATTCTCTTTCGGTCCGATATTTCACCGTCAACGAAGCGGGAGCTTCGGTTTATTCCGCTTCTGTCCTGGGCTCCCAGGAATTCCCGGATTTCGATGTCTCTCTTCGGAGCGCGGTCTCCATTGCACGAAGACTTCAGGATCCGCTCGCCGAACTGGTGAAAATCGATCCGCAGTCCATCGGGGTCGGGCAGTATCAGCATGACATGAATCAAAAAAAGCTCAAAGAGAATCTTGGCGGAGTTGTCGAGGATTGTGTCAATGCCGTCGGCGTGGATTTGAATACCGCTTCCCCCTCCCTGCTGTCCTATGTCGCAGGGGTCAATCAGACCATTGCGAAAAACATTGTCGCATATCGGGATGAAAACGGCGCATTCACCTCAAGAAGCCAATTGCTGAAGGTTGGAAAGCTCGGAGCGAAGGCTTTTGAGCAATGCGCCGGATTCCTTCGGATCCCGGGCGCAAAAAACATCCTTGATACGACTTCGGTCCATCCGGAATCCTATGCCGCCGCAAAAACCCTGCTGCAGCTTCTGGGGAATCCGGTCCCGAGCGAGATTAAAATCATTGCACAGCAAAAAGGGATCGAATCCCTGGCGGCTGCACTACAGATTGGCATTCTGACCCTGACTGACATGATCGAGGCGATTGCAAAGCCGGGAAGGGATCCCCGGGAGGATGCCCCCCAGGCGGAACTGCGAAACGATGTTCTTGATATGAAGGATCTGAAAGAAGGAATGATCCTCGTCGGAGTAGTACGAAACGTATCCGCTTTCGGTGCTTTTGTCGATATTGGAGTCCATCAGGACGGACTTGTCCATATTTCCCAGCTCTCCGACACCTTCGTCAAGAATCCGACCGATTTCATCAAGGCCGGCCAGACCGTCCGTGTGCGCGTTATAGGGGTCGATATTCCAAAGAAAAGAATTTCTCTTTCCATGAAAGATTTATAGCATATTATTGGTTATCCCGCCGAAGCAGGCAGGAAGAAGGAAAGCCAGACGGACTGCATTAGGGGCGAAGCAGGAGGCATTTCACCGGATGAAAGGAATTCCATGGAGGCGATAAAGAAAAAAAGAAGACATCCAGGCAAGGAATATGGACGATTCCCGAATCGGCTTGTTTATAATAGTGTTTATTTTATCGTCAACATTTTATTGAAGCTGATTTTCCATGTCGAATACCGCGTTGATCCTCGAATCAAAGATCTTCAGCCGCCTTTGATCATCCTGGGAAGCCATCCCTCGTACCTGGATCCTTTTTTAGCCGCCTGCGCCCTGTATCCGATGAAAATCAATTTTCTTGCCGCAGCGAATTTTTTCCGCAACCGGTTCCTGAAACCTTTTCTCTTTCTGGGGGGCCTTATCCCAAAATCGCAATTTCGAGCCGACCCCGGTGCGATCAAATCCATGCTGAGAGTGGTGAACCGCAAAGGAGTCCTGGGAATTTTCCCGGAAGGCGCCCGTTCTGTGGATGGAACTCCTCTCCCTATTGAGGATTCAATTACTAAATTCATTAAAAAGGCGGGAGGAAATGTCATTGCCGGCGTTTCAAGCGGGTCTTACCTGTCTTGGCCGCGCTGGTCGGAGAGCGGATTTCGGAGAGGGAAAATCCAATTCGACATCAAGCTTCTTTTCACACAGAAAGAAGCAGCGGCATTCTCCATCGAGGAAATCCAATCCAGTGTTGTCCATGCATTGCATTTTAACGAGTATCTCTGGCAGGAGACCGCCCGCATCCCTTTTCGTTCCAAAGCGCCTGTAAAAGGCCTTCACAATATCCTCCACCAATGTCCTTCGTGCAAACGCTGCTGGGTGATGGATTCGACAAACACCAGTCTTTTCTGTAAATCATGCGGAAATACTGCAGTGATGGACTCCTATGGATTCCTCGCCCCTCTTGACAGCACATCGGTTATCTATAAAACGCCAAGGGACTGGAACGAATGGCAGATACAGGATCTGGCACCGTCTGTCTCATCGGGTCATTATTTTCTGGAAGAGGAAGCGGATCTTTTTATCTCGGAGCAGGATACCCCCTATCAGCTGGTGGGACATGGAACCATCCGGCTCGATCGGAGCGGTTTTGCATTTCACGGAACTCTTCTTGATAAAATTGTCGAGAAGACATTCCCCCTCGTTGGGATTCATGGGATCAGCTCGGATTACGTAATGGATTTCGACGTGGTTTCGGATCGGTACACCTATCGCTTTTTCTTGAAAAACGGGCA
>CAZJXH010000369.1:0-2617 GCA_964549475.1 uncultured Oscillospiraceae bacterium | reverse complement strand
CAACGGACCAATTAAAAAAAACCGTTCTCACCACCCAGGTTCTCATTAAAACAGAACTTTCCGACACTCTTTATGAAACGGATCCGGAAAAAATCAACCAGAACCTGGTGGAACTGAACCGTATTCTGCGTACCTCGAAAATCGCATTGAACACAGAACTTCTTCTTTATAAAGAAAGCGGAGAGATGATCTATCCAACTGAGTATAAAACCACTTTTCTGACAACCGGACTAATCGACGAAGTGCGAAAAAATCTGAATGGCCTGAAAGTGGATGCTCCTTACAAAATAAGCATCAAGGGAGAGAACTTCATTGCGATGGGGTATAAATTGACACAGCTCCCCTTGGCGAACATTCCGTATATCGTTTTCATCTCCTCGATGGATGTCGCCAACCCTGTTTTTCAAACCATCAACTTCATTCTGATCATCGTCATGTTTTCCGGGATCGGGATCGGGACCATTTTTGCCTATCGCATCGCAAACCGCGTAGCAAAGCCGATGAAGGAATTATGTGAAACTACAAAGAGAATTGGGGAGCGAAAAGAAATTCTTTTGGGCCAACCGTCGAACATTCAGGAAATCGCCCAGCTCTCCGAAAGCATTCTGATGATGTCCAGCCGGATTGAAGCTTATGATAAAGCCCAGAAAGCTTTCCTTCAAAATGCATCCCATGAACTCAAAACCCCGCTGATGTCGATACAAGGGTATGCGGAGGGGATTGAAACCGGTCTTTTCCCTGATTCGAGACAAGCGGGAACGATTATCAAGGAAGAGAGCCAGAAGCTCAATCAATTATTGACAGAGCTTCTGATCCTGTCCCGGATCGAGAATCAGAACTATGACAGAGACTTCGAAGAAGCCAGGCTGAACGAAATCATAAAAGAATTTCTTCAACGGCTGGAGGGGATCGCACTGAAAGAGCAAAAAACAATTCAATACATCGAACGGGGGGACATTCCACCAATCGCCTACAACGAGTCCTTGTTCACCCAATGTTTTGTAAATGTGGTGAGCAATGCCATTCGTTATGCGTCCAAAACAGTCACGATCATTATTTCAAATACAAAAACGGATGCTGTGATTGAAATCATCGATGACGGAAAAGGCCTTGATGAAAAGGATATCCCGAAATTGTTCGAACGGTTTTATAAAGGGGAAAAAGGACAGTTCGGCCTTGGCCTTGCGATTGCAAAATCCGCGATCGAGGCGATGAGTGGCACAATACAAGCGGTAAACCACCTCCCAACCGGAGCGGAATTCATCCTCACCCTGCCACTTTGGAAACGATAATGCCGGTTGCTTTTCTTGCTTTCGGGAGGGTTCCCTCCTGATTCGGCGGGCAATATTTACATTTCCCCTCTTATCGTGGTATCATTATATGCTATTGTTTTATTGAATGATGAAAAGGAGACCTCCATGCGCCATACCAAACAAAAACAAAAGGCAGGAAAAATACGCTCTTCTATTGTTAAAGTATTTCTCTTGATCTTTCTATATACAATAATGAATACGAACCTGGTCTTTGCGAATTCCGCCTCGACGGCATCCGGCACGACCAGTGAAAATACAGCGGCCAATCCTGCCGCAGGAACTGAAGACAACGGAATTGAAACAACCTACCGGAACGGCATGGTCAGTGCAGGGCTGTACCATACGGTTTTATTACGCGAGAATGGACAGGTTTACTGCTGGGGAGACAATTCATACGGACAGCTTGGAAACGGAAGCACCGAAAGTGAAGAATCGCCGACCCTGGTACCAGATCTCGTGAATATCGTAATGGTTCAGGCAGGCGCCTACCATACTATGGCATTATCGGAGGATGGAACAGTCTATGTGTGGGGACGCAATACATTCGGACAAATCGGGAACGGAACTTCCACCGTTGCATTATCCCCGGTGAGAATCGATGCGATTCCGCCAATGAAAGAAATTGCAGCAGGCGCGTTCCATTCCCTGGCACTCAGCATGGATGGGCAAGTCTATGCATGGGGAGATAACAACGATTTCCAGGTAGGGGATGTCCTTGCCGAAAATATCGTGGATGAATCAGGAAACATCTTGGGCAAGCGGGTTGTCACACCGCAGCTTGTCGTGGAAACGGGAGCAAAAGCGATTTCCGCCGGAGGGAATCATTCCTTGTATTTAAGCCTTACCGGGCAGGTCTATGCATGGGGAAGCAATAAAAACGGACAGCTCGGAGATGGATCACAAGTTTCACGCGGCTTGCCGGCTCAGGTATACGGCCTCTCCTCCATTATTAAAATATCAGCCGGATATGCCCATAATCTGGCACTAAAAGAAGTGATCTCCACCGAAGGAGAAACGAAGGAGATCTATCAGAATCTTTATGTCTGGGGAAGCGATTCGGACGGACAGCTCGGCCTGGGAGAAAAATTCGATGAGACCCGGTATGTGGATCGTCCCATCCGAGTGGATATCACCAATGACTCCAATGAGAAAAACGATAAGATCTCTCTGATAAAAGCAGGATATTCCAATTCGATGATTACGATTCCGATAATCAAAAAAGGAAAACGGTATGATTCGATTTATATCTGGGGCAACAACACTTATGGACAGCTCGGGATCGGAGATCTGACTTCGCAGAACGC
>CAZJXH010000368.1:0-2682 GCA_964549475.1 uncultured Oscillospiraceae bacterium | reverse complement strand
ATAAAAGATAGTAGCGGAACAATGGCTGCTTTGACACTGTTCAGGATATTCACCGCAATTTGAATCTGGGCACAGACCGGACATTTTTCACCGGTGCAGTCATGATGCTCGTGTGTAACGATAAAAGAGGATGAAAGAACAAGCATTGTGATAAAAAGAATGCAAAGGAGAGTGCTTAATATTTGTTTTCTGTTCTTCGTCATTCTGCCCACATTATACAACTCCATATCAACCTTTGCAGTCCAGACATTCTCCGAACAGGATCGTTTTGCTTTCGTCAATCTCAAAGCGGCTTTTTTTCAAAACATGAAGCAGCATCTCTTTGGAAGTATCTTCATCCAGATGGATCAGCTTGTTGCATGCAACACATTTCAAATGCAAGTGGGAATCGCAATGATCTCCGGCTAAGTGCTGATATAGAAACTGACGGCTGTTTCCTTTAATAAAACGACGTACAACGCCTTCTTCAACGAATTTCGTCATAAGGCGATAGATCGTACTTTTCCCGAGTCCGTTTTTTTCGCTTATGCTTTCTGCAATTTCTTCAATAGTGAATTGTTTGTCAGCATTTATTTTTAAAAAATCCAGCAGCATCTGCCGCTGTCCTGTATGGTATGTTTTCAAAAAGCACGCTCCTGATCGAGAATAAATATGAGAATAACTCTCATATTATAATACTGCTTTAAATTCACCTTGTCAATAACGAAAACAGCTCCTCAGGGCAATCATTTACGAAAAGAATGAAAATTATTATTGACATATGACGGAAACGCTGTATAATAAACATGAAAGAGACATATGTCAGAAACGTTGAGGAGGTGAAAGCTTATGCCAAGACCTAGAAAATGGAGAACCGTCTGCTGCATGCCAGATAGCAGCAGATTCGGCCCGCTGGATCCACAGATGGACAATGACGAAACGGTTCATATGACGATTGACGAATATGAAACCATACGGTTGATTGATCTGGAGAAATACACACAGGAAGAATGTGCTGCTCAGATGAATGTTGCGCGGACAACGGTTCAGGGAATCTATGATAATGCAAGAACGAAGCTTGCCGAGTCCTTGGTTAACGGGAAAGTCTTGTGGATTGAAGGCGGGGATTATCGGCTTTGTGATGGGAATGGAAGAAAATGCGGAAATGGAGCATGCCGCAGACATCGATGCGGGAGGAATTTCACTGATGATGCTCGTGCAGGCCATGAACAATTATAAATAATCGGAGGAACCAATATGAAAGTAGCAATGCCGGTTGACGGCAAGAACATGGAAACGGATGTATGTATATCGTTTGGACGGACACCGTATTTTCTGATTTACGATACGGAAACAGAAGAGAGTATTTTTATTGAGAACATTGCGGCAGAAAGCCAAGGGGGAGCAGGGATTAAAGCGGCTCAGCTGCTGGTGGACAGGAAGGCCGATGCTTTGCTTACCCCCCGTTGCGGAGAGAATGCTGCAGCGGTGATTCAAGCAGCCAATATTAAAATATATAAAACAGCAGGATCTTCTATGATAGAAAACATCCGTGCATTTGTCTCCGGGAGCCTTCCTTTGCTGGAAGAGATCCATCCCGGATTTCACGGACATGGAGGCAGATGATATGCGGATAGCCGTGCTGAGCGGCAAGGGCGGAACAGGGAAAACATTGGTTTCCGTTAATTTAGCCGCAGCAGCGAACGATGCAGTCTATATCGATTGTGATGTGGAAGAGCCAAACGGGTATTTATTTTTCAAACCCGATCATGTTCAAGAGGAAGCAATCACGATAACAATCCCTTGTGTTGACGAGAATCGATGCAATGGCTGTCGAATTTGTGTTGATTTATGTAAATTCAACGCGATTGCTTTTATAAAAAACAAACCGTACATTTTTGATTCGGTATGCCATTCCTGTGGCGGATGCATCCTGCTCTGTCCGGAGAAAGCGCTGATTGAAAAAGAAAAGGGGATAGGGAAGCTGCAGAAAGGTGTTTCCGGCCATGTGGCTGTCAACACCGGTATATTGAATACAGGGGAAGCGTCGGGAATCCCTATCATAAGGAAGTTGTTGGCGGAAAGCGGAGCCGGCAAAGACCGGATGACCTTCATAGACTGTCCTCCCGGAAGCGCCTGTATCGTCATGGAGAGCATCAAGGATGCGGACTATTGCATCCTGGTAGCTGAACCGACGCTTTTTGGGGTCCATAACCTGAATATGGTGTACGAACTGGTCAAGCTATTTCAAAAACCTTGCGGAGTGGTGTTGAATAAATGCCTTGACGGAGAGAATCCTGCAAAGCAGTTCTGCATAGAAAAAGGCATCACTATTCTAGATGAAATCCCGTTTGACAGGGAACTCGGAACCTTGAATTCCAATGCGTTGATTGCGGTAAAGGAAAATAAGAAGTATGAAGCGATGTTTTCCTCCCAGCTTGAAAAAGTCAAGAAGGAGGCCCGATATGAAACAATTGCTCATCCTTAGCGGCAAAGGCGGTACAGGCAAAACGACGATAGCCAGTGCGTTCATCCGGTTATCTGGCGCGAAAGCCTATGCGGATTGCGATGTTGACGCGCCCAATCTCCATTTGATCATGGGGCAGTCCTCTGAACCCGTGAGAACGGATTTTTACGGATTGCCAAAGGCGGAAATCGATTCCACGATATGTGTAAGGTGTGGCCAGTGCAAAAAAGTTTGCA
>CAZJXH010000367.1:0-2683 GCA_964549475.1 uncultured Oscillospiraceae bacterium | reverse complement strand
TCGGCAATGACTTGGGCTTGTCCACGTTCTTCGGCCCCGATACCTGGGAAAGCGGCGATTGGAATTGAGATTCCAAACAAAGAGATCTCGCCTGTGACGCTGCGAAGACTGATCGAATCGCCCGAATTCAAGAATTCCGCCTCTCCTTTGGCCGCAGTTCTGGGCAGGGACATTCCCGGGAATCCGGTGATCTGCGATCTGGCCAAGATGCCTCATCTATTGATTGCAGGGGCTACGGGATCCGGCAAATCGGTTTGTATCAATTCGATTTTAATCAGCATTTTATATAAAGCCTCACCGGAAGATGTGAAACTCCTGATGATCGACCCGAAAGTGGTTGAGCTTAGTGTTTACAACGGAATTCCCCACTTGCTGGCCCCTGTTGTGACCAATCCGAAGAAAGCCGCGAATACACTGATCTGGGCGGTGAATGAAATGAACAAGCGGTATGCGCTTTTTGCAGAACGGTCGGTCCGGGATGTCCAGGCATACAATACCGCGGCAAGATTGGAGGGATTCGAGAAGCTTCCCTTGATTCTGCTGGTGATTGATGAGCTTGCTGATCTGATGGCGACAACGCCGACAGAAGTAGAAGATGCGATCGCACGATTGACAGCGATGGCGCGTGCCGCCGGGATGCATCTTATTATCGCTACGCAAAGACCATCCGTTGATGTTATCACTGGAGTGATCAAAGCCAATATTCCTTCGAGGATTTCATTTGCTGTATCATCCCAGGTGGATTCCAGAACGATTCTGGATTGCGGGGGCGGCGAGAAACTGCTGGGAAAAGGGGATATGCTCTATTTCCCGATCGGAGCGGCAAAACCGATCCGCGCCCAGGGTGCTTTTGTTACAGATAAAGAAGTGGAACGGGTTACTGCATTTTTAAAAAATCAGAATACGCAAGGCTATGACAAAGAAATGAGCGAGGCAATCAATACCGCGACACAGACCGCACAAACCGACCAGAACGACAACAGCGAGGAAGATGAACTGCTTGTAAGCGCGGTTTCTATCATTGTCGAGGCCGGATATGCCTCCATCTCCCTTTTGCAGCGCAGAATGAACATCGGATATCCGAGAGCCGCCCGATTGATTGACCGCATGCAGGAAAAAGGCTACGTCGGGCCTTTCGAGGGCAGCAAACCACGAAAAGTACTGATTTCACAACAAACCTGGGCTGAATATAAAGCAAGAGAAGGGGTATAGCATGGCATTTCTGCCGATCAATTTACAAGATATGGAATCACGAGGATGGGATGAACTGGATTTTTTGTTCATCACAGGAGATGCATATGTGGACCATCCAAGCTTTGGAACAGCGATTCTGACCCGACTGCTGGAACACAATGGATACCGGGTCGGGGTATGCGCGCAGCCTTCGATTCATGAGAAAGACTCCCTTAAAGGAATGGGAACTCCCCGTTTCGGAGTCTTTGTGTCTTCCGGCGTTGTGGATTCCATGGTTGACAATTATACCGCAGGGAAACGCAAACGCCATGATGACCGTTATTCTGCGGGAGGAACCGGGGGAAAGCGTCCGGATCGCGCGCTGATCCGCTACTGCAATATGGTCCGGGAGCAATTCGGAGAGATTCCGCTGGTGATCGGCGGACTTGAAGCCAGCCTGCGCCGGTTCGCCCATTATGATTTTTGGGATAACAAGGTCCGGCGTTCCATTTTACAGGACACCAGAGCGGATATATTGATTTATGGAATGGGAGAGAAACCGATTCTGGAAGTCGCCGATCTGCTGTCAAAACGGGTGAATGTACGAAAAATCTCTTCCATCCGGGGGACCTGCGTTTTTTTAAAAAAAGACCAGCTTCCAAAATCCATATTGCAATTTTTAGAGCCGTTTGAAGAATACCGGTTCTCAAACAGGGAATATTCCACAGAACAGCTCCGCAAAGGCGTTTTGCCGCAAAACGAAAAATATATGATCCTGCCTTCTTTTGACGAAGTATCAGAAAACAAAACCGCTTATGCAGCCGCATTCAAAGCCCAATACGAGGAACAGGACCCTGCGAACGGGAAGACCCTAATCCAGCGTCATTCCGAGCGGATGGTGATTCAAAACCCACCCCAGGCCCTGATGACAACAAAGGAAATGGATGCGATCTATGCCTTGCCCTATGAAAGAACCTATCATCCGGTTTATGCCGCACAAGGCGGAGTTCCGTCGATTGAAGAAGTGAAATTCAGCATCACCAGCCAGAGGGGCTGCTTCGGAGGATGTCATTTTTGTGCGATCACCTTCCACCAGGGCCGTATCATTCAACACAGAAGCCCGCAGTCGATCGTGGAAGAAGCAAAGCACATTACAATGGACCCGGAGTTCAAAGGCTATATCCATGATGTGGGAGGCCCTACCGCGAATTTTTACAATCCGGCTTGTGAGAAACAGATCAAAGGAAGCGCATGCAAGAACCGCTCCTGCCTGTACCCTTCGATTTGTCCATCCCTGAAAGTGGACCATACGGACTATCTGGATGTGCTGAAGAAGGTCAGAGCAGTCGATGGAATCAAGAAAGTATTTATCCGTTCAGGAATCCGTTTTGATTATGTCACTGCAGATCGGAAAACGAATTTTCTGGAAGAATTATGTAAAAATCATATAAGCGGACAGTTGAAAGTCGCCCCGGAACATTGTGTGGACCGCGTCCTCGATCTTATGGGA
>CAZJXH010000366.1:0-2703 GCA_964549475.1 uncultured Oscillospiraceae bacterium | reverse complement strand
CATGAGCTGATCGAAGAGCTCGTAGATGCTGCTGAGGGGCTGATGGATGGTGCATATGATACGAACGATGCCTTCAATCTGATGGTGGAGAAAGGGGTGGATTGTCCTGGAATAAAGATCAGGGAAAACGCTGTTGTTGGCGATGAACCCACACCAAGGTCAAATGCGGTTCTCGAATTCAAGAAAAATGGGTACAAAGGCTGGAAACAAATGCACCAATACGGACGGCGGTGGGCAGTCGAAGGCTTCTTCTCTTCTGTTAAGCGGATTTTTGGGGAGACTGTAAGAGCATCTTCCACTGATGGCATGATTTCTGAAATTCAAAGGGCTTTCGTTTTGTATAATATAATTATAGGAGTATAGACTGATGGGATAAACTAGATTAAAAATTGATTAATGAAAAATGATAATAATATATATTATGCAACACAGCATTTAGAAAAGGCAAAACAGGAATTAAAAGAAACACAAAAGAAATTGTTTGAGGAAAGGAGATTTAAAGGGTTTATTGACGATGATAAAACAGCGTCCGGGGTTGATATTTGATGCCGCATGATATTGATTTTAGCAAATATCCAGATTGCGGAGCACTTGCAATTCAATGGCGGGCAACGAGACAAGCAATTGATGATCAGGAAAAATGCCTCTGGCGATATGTCCGGGGTGAAAAACAGGGCGATAAATTTGTTCCGGTCTTTACGGATGGTGCCGAGGAACCCCTTAATGCACTCCAGGATGCGGAAAAGCGCCTTGGAGATATAGAGGCAGATATTAAAGAATATGCATCAATTTTGGGCGATTATCGCAGCATGAGAGAGATGAATGATAGAATCGCCAGGTGTCGGCGGATGGTCGAGAATTCCGGTCTGGACGCGGTGAATGTGTATAAGACAGCACTTAGCGAGCACAGGGACCTTTCGCCCCAAGAGGTTGAAGCACTGGAGATTGTGAGGTCGAAATACCTCGCCAGGGATCGCACTGTTGCAGAACAGACCCCTATTATCGAGGACATCCAGCGCAGGATGTCAAGGGCACGCGAAATTTTGGCAAAATACTGATCAGTATGCCAAGAAAAAAGATTCAAACCTCACATTGGGGTTTTCGAATATCGCCAAAGGTACGCGATTTGATTAAAATTGCTGCAAATTTGGAAGGAAAAACCCAAACTGCTTTCTTTTTTGATGTGTTTGAGGTTGGGATTCGACAAATGAATAAGGAACGAGACAAAAAAAGAAAAAAAATAAAAAATATTTTAATATAAGGGCGAAATTATGAAAGAAGAACGTCAATTTGTTTTAAATCTTGAGGAAGAAGTTATAGAAAGACTTAAAGAAGTATCCGATATGCTAGAAATGGACCTAGAAGATTTTAGGTAGCGTGCCTTGTTTGCTGTAAATTCGCAGTAGCCCTATATCCCGATTCTTTCACTCTTCCAAGGATAAATACTTATTACCAGTTATCCAATCCTCATGGATGTCCATCATGATGCAGACCGCTACTCTCAGGAGTGATTGATCATTAGAGTATGCCCCGGATACGCGACTTCTTCGTTTCAGCTCCTTATTAATTCTCTCCAGGCCGTTAGTAGTTCGGATCTTTCTCCAGTGCGATCTTGGAAATGATTTGTAATTCCAGAGATCGAACCGGAATCTATCGATCGTGTCTGCAGACTTTTTATAACCCATTCCATCAAGGATAACTGCCACTTCCTGCATTTTGCGCTCGTCTTCAAGAGCATCTTTCAGCAGGTAAGCAACTTCTTTTTTATCTTTCTTAGATATGTTTTTGAGCACAGCACGCATAAAATGGACATTGCACATTTGCCAAGATGCACCAACGAATACCTTTTCAACTGCAGCTTGTATCCCTTTGTGACCATCGGATATCGCTAATTTGACGCCGTCAAGTCCTCGGGCTTTCAAATCGTCAAAGCAGCTTTCCCAACAATATCCGTCTTCGCTATCAGCAACTGCCGCACTCAGAATCTCACGATAGCCGTCTTCGTGAATGCCGGTTACAACGAGTAATGCCTTGTTGATATATCTGCCATCTGTTCTGACCTTGAAGTAGCTTGCGTCCGCGAACAAATAAGGGATGTTTCCTTCAATAGGCCTGTTAAGGAACTCTTTGACCTGTTTATCCAGACGTTTGGCTATTCGTGAGACTTCAGAGGCAGAGATGCCATTCAATCCAAATTTTGAGAATATCTTCTCGACCTTTCTTGTTGATACACCTTCGAAATACGATTCAGCAACAGCAACTCTTACAGATTCCTCCACGCGAGAATATCTCTCGAATACTTTTGTCTTGAGTGGGAACTCCCGGATTTCAGGTTTATCAAGCGTTATGTCACCGTGAATGGTCTTGAGGGATCGCGGTCTTGATCCATTGCGATGGCCTTTTCTCTTGCCGGTGCGCTCGTAGGGTCCTGCCTGAATTTGTTTTTGGGCCTCAAGTTGCATTACTTCATTTAGATAGCTAGCTGTTAACTTCCTCATACCCTCTTTTGGATCGATAAGATAATCTTCTGCTAAGTCAACCATATTCATGGCTCTGTGTCCCTCCTTAAGTTTCGACGACTTGGGGATACAGGGCTAATTATTAAATCTTGTGAAGAAATAACTTGCTGTTATCTCGTCCACAGCACGTCGGCTCTTGACGTGGGATTTAGCCGGGATTTTACAGCAAAGCGGGCACACTACC
>CAZJXH010000365.1:0-2765 GCA_964549475.1 uncultured Oscillospiraceae bacterium | reverse complement strand
AAAATGAGTTGCTTTTGGAGTCAACAGTACGAATCCTGTTTGAGTAATAAGAACAATGTCTTCAATGTGGAAGCCATTGGTACCCCGAATATAGAACGGAAATTCCATTGCCAGAATCATCCCCGGTTCGAGAATACGGTCTGTAGCGGCAGTGTTTTAAGGCTCCTCTGACGTAGCCGGTCCCATGCTGATATTGTGTCCGCAATGCCCACGCTGATAGCAAGGATACCGCTCCTTCACATATTCAAAAGCCGTACGGAACAGTTCATTGATGGGCATGCCCGGCTTCGCAGCCGCAATCATTTTACGCTGCCCTTCATACAGACAGTCCTTCAGCCGAAACAGCTCCGGGTCCGCATCCTTCATAACCCATGCCCTAGAGGTATCAGTTGTATAAAAGTCAAATTCCGCGTTTACTCCCGCATCGAATTTTACTACGTGATCGCTCTGAACAACGTTCGATTCTGGAAGTGTCAGTCTGGCTCCTGATGGTCCTGTCGAAAACATGGACCATGAACTCGGCGCGCAAAAACCGGAAGCAATCACCGACTGGCGGAAGCAGTCAACGAGTTCTCTCTCGTTGATACCCGGCTTTACGATACGGCTCACCTGATAAAAACCTTCGTCCGCAATACGGCAAAGCGTACGGAACATCTGTATTTCATCCTCCATCTTTACGCTTCTGGCCCAGACGAATATATCGGATATATTTACAAATTTCACTTCAGGAAATGTTTCCCGAAGCATGTGGAAATAAGGCACACTCAGATAATCCAGTTCAACCCCGATTATCTTGTCTGCCAGATCCATTTCCAGAACCATTTTTTTCAAAAGATCAGAAGAATCCTCCATCTTTTGCTGCTCCGGCGCTTCACCTGCTCCGGTTATCTCGTCCCAAGTTTTTACCCCTACCCATGTGTCGTATCCACGCACCAAAAAGTTCCCCGCATCTTTACCCAGAGTTTCTTTCTGTTCCTTAATTTTAATGTCAAACGTGGGGACTTCAAAATCCATGGTTGTGATCTGTGTCGGCACTTTTTCCTGAGCGGACATAACTGCCAAAGTAAAGCCCGGCTGTCGGGAGGTTGTATGCTGATGCCCTGCAAAGCCCGTAACATAATGGAAATTTTCCGGTGAAGAAATAATAGCGCCGTCCAATTCTTTTTCTCTAAGCAGCGCTTTTATGCGACGCTCCTTGGGCTTTAAAACTACCTTATCATATTTCATCTTTTCGCGTTCCTAACATCGTTAGCCGATGGCGTCTGTCAGCGGCCCAATCTTTCCATTTTTTTATCAACGGCTGCTTTCAGCTGTCCAAGTGCCTTAACAAGTGTACTTCTCGGACATGCGATATTCATGCGCATAAAACCAGTTCCTTCCGGTCCGAAGCTGCGTCCGTCATTCAGAGCCAGCCCCGCCTCCTCAATGATAAAATTCGGGAGGTCGTCTCCATTCAGTCCGAGATCGCGGCAGTTCAGCCAGATCATATACGTACATTCCGGCTTACGGAAGTGTATTTCCGGGATATTTGCCTTCAGATACTCTTCTGCAAAGTCAATGTTGCTTTCCACATGAGTAAGAAGCTGTTCCAGCCATTCTCCTCCGCAACGGAATGCCGCCTCGACCGCTACCAGACTGAAGCAGTTATTGCGGTGAACATCCATTCCGAACCAGAATTTCTCATATTTATCTTTCATCTCACGGTCTGGAAAGAAAATAGTTGCCGCCTGCAATCCTGCCAGGTTAAATGTCTTTGTGGCAGAGGTACATGTGATCGTGATGTCGGCAATTTCCTTCGAAACGCTAGCCATAACGACATGGCGATGGTCATAAAGGATTAAATCCGAATGAATTTCATCTGAAATAATTGGAATATGATATTTCAGACAAATGTTGCCGACTGTTTCCAGTTCCTCCTTGGTCCAGATCCGTCCAACCGGATTATGAGGATTGCACATAATCAGGAAGGCGGGCTTCCGCTTTGCCGCGTTCTCAAACGTCTCATAGTCGATTTCGTAATATCCGTCCGTCTCCTTTAAAGCGACGGTCAACGATTTTCTTCCCCACTTTTCTACGGAATCATAGAATTCCGAATACACCGGTGTAAAGAACATGACCTCCTGACCCGGTTCCGTAAATTCACGGACCATAGTACAGATAGCCGGTACAACACCCATTCCGAACGCTGCCAAGCTCTGATCGAACTCATAGCCGTTATGTTCCTTCTGCCATTGGCATACAGCCTCAAAATAAGAAGCAGGGCGTGTTGTATAGCCAAAAATTCCCTGATTATTTCTCTCTGCAATCGCATCCACGATCGGCTGTGCCGTTTTAAGATCCATGTCTGCAATCCACATGGGGATCAGACCATCTTTTCCGAATCTCTTGCCAATCTCGTCATATTTTGCAGAAAAATTTTTGCTGCGGTCTATAGGCTCATTAAAATTGTATTTCAATTTATAAGTTCCTCCTTTTTGCCTGATTCAATCATGATTTTAATGATTTCCTCATTGGTCTCTTTCATGCCGTCCTTGCCCAGCTGTCCTACGTTCTGGATGGTAGCTTCTACGCCTTTTTTCACGATGCCGTCGCCGCCATAAAACTGCTGTCCATGAGTATACATATAATAACCCAAGATACCCGCATCCACTGCCGAAGCAATTTTAGCAGCACAGGATGCTTTTGCACCGTCACATACGATCCCAGAAACAATCGCAACGGCATTGACTACCGTATGTATCACAGCCCCGTAATCTCCCCCGCAC
>CAZJXH010000364.1:0-2767 GCA_964549475.1 uncultured Oscillospiraceae bacterium | reverse complement strand
TAATATATGAAAGGAGGATTACGGGAACTGTTTCATATTCGAAGTCTTAATTTATAGGGAATTGCGAAATGAAAAGGAAATAGTGCAAGAATAGGCATAAGAGCTTGCAAAGTGGATGACGGAACGAACTAAAAGCAAACAAATAAGAAGTTATCCACATTTATATACAGGAAAGTGAAAGTAGAGACAAGAAACCGTAAAAAGCAACGGCCTCAAGTAAGAGGTAATGTTATTATAAGGGATGGAATTATTAATTTATCAGGAGGTATGGATATGAAGCCGTTTTTCAAAAAAGGACAGACCGTGCTGTTTCAGGGAGACAGCGTCACAGATTGCGGAAGGGACCGGGAAGAACCGACTTCTCTTGCGGAAGGGTACGCCGGCAAAATCGCTGCGATCTACAATACGCTTTTTCCGGGCAACGAAGTCGTTTTTATCAATAAAGGAGTATCCGGGAACAGGGTTCCGGATCTGATTGTACGATACACGGATGACTTTTTAAATATCGAGCCGGACTTCATTTCGATTCTGATCGGAATCAACGATACATGGCGAAGGTATGACAGCAACGATCCGAGCACGGTCGAGGCTTTCTATGACCACTACGAATACCTTCTTAAAATGATTAAAAGCAATATGCCGAATGCAAAAATCATGCTTATGGAGCCTTTTGTCCTGAATTCTCTGCCGGATCGCGCATCCTGGCGAGAGGACCTGGATCCCAAAATCCAGGTGGTCCGAGAACTTGCCCGTAAGTATGCGGATTACTACCTTCCGCTTGACGGGATTTTCGCTTCGCTCTGTACCAGCACTTACGCCCCCACTGATCTTTCAGAAGATGGTGTCCACCCGTCCGATCTGGGACATGTGGTGATCGCCGAGGCCTATCTAAAATTACTTGAAATAATATAGGAGTCATTAGGAAATTGCGAAATTAAAAGGAAATAATGCAAGAATAGGCATAAGAGCCTACAAAGTAGATGACGGAACGAACTAAAAGCAAACAAATAAGAAGTTATCCACATTTATATACAGGAAAGTGAAAGTAGAGACAAGAAAACGTAAAAAGCAGCGGCCTCAAGCAAGAGGTAATGAACCTTGACATCGATATATAGGAAAAGAATCAGGCAATTAGATCAAGCATGCTTCTTACAGAACCCACTTTGACATGGTTATGAAGATCTTTAGCCAGAATTACCGTCATTAAAACGGAGATTGCAGAAAAGCAGGCATCGGATTTTATGGAGCGGATATTTTGAGTCATCCTGCCGCCTGTATTTAAAGTAACCTTCATGTGGCCAATGATCCGCTCAATTCTTGCTCTGTGGGTGTAAAGAGTCTGCCATTTATCAGAATCGCGAAGGATTCCGGGGAACAGCCTCAGGTGTTTTAGATTGTGTGTATAGAACATCCTTCCGGAAGACTTTCCGGTGCAGGAATCAGAACACTGACAAACTTGTTTCTTATCTTTCCAGATCATTTTGGGACAAACCCATTTCTGCCTTACCAGACCGAAATTTTCTCTGAGCACGCCTTCATACTTCATGGGAAGGTCGGGATCTTTGGGACATGAAGGCTGGCCGGACTCATTAAAGGAAAGAGCGGAAAGATTCCCTGCGGATCTGTTGTTCAAGGGGATGAGAGCACATTTGAAATTAAGTTCATTAAACAGTAGACCGTAGCAGTTCGAGGTATCGAAAGCAGCATCCTCGAGAAAGGTATGTAATGGAGCATCCGGATGGCATTTTGAATATTGGTGAAGAACCGGAGCCAGAGTTCTGGCATCCCCGACGGATTTATCATCATCGGGAGAATCCGTTTTCTTCTCAACAACGATTTCAGGATGGTGGTCCTTAAACTCTTCGTCAAAGAACTCCAGAGCAACCAGCATTCCAAAGCCGTTGGAAAGCACTCCGCAACGAAGAGCATAGCAAAACTTGTCATTGATGTATTGTTGTGAAAACTCCGGATTAACATGGGAGTGAGGCGGCATTTGGCAATAAGTGGTTTTGTATGGATTGAAAGGTTCGGAATTATCGAAGAACCGGGATGAATATTTCAACTTTTTAATGATGGCATTGAGATACCTTGGATTGTTTTCTTGAACAAAGCCTTCAATGCTGGTTGTATCATGGGTAACCTGCGCTGTCTTCGTAGGATCCATTTCTAAGCAGATTGGATTGACAATCTCTACGATGCTGTCAAAAAGATCATGGATTTGTTTGCAGAATTCGGTTTTGAAATGGAAAAGCACGAGGAACAAGGAACGGTACTGAATCCGCAGAAGCTTCTCGCCGGCTTGCAAAGTGAAAGAAAAGAAAGCAGGATTTTGTCGGATGGAATGCCAATGAATTTTTACAACAGAAATGCCGAAACCATACCGGGCAAAGAGTAAGCACGGTCACGTCCCATCTTGCTGTAATAAGCAAGATAGAAAGAACCTGGAATGAGAGCCGAAATGTTCAAATTGTTTTTTAGAAGATCAAAGACACCGTATGCCCTTTTCCTTAAGATCGACCACCCCGTCTAAAACACCCTCAAGAGAAATTTGTTTGGCAAGACGTGGGATAAACATTGTGAATTTCCTCTTTCTTTTTTGCAAGAATATGGGTTTTGTCACTTAAATTCTACCAAAAATTTAGGAGGAGTTCAATATAAATACAACCCTGAAATGCCCTGTTTATAGGTGTTTCGGAGTTTCGAAAATGTCTATCTTAATTTATTAAAGGAGGAATAAAAGGAATGAAAAGAACAATCAGCCTTGTAT
>CAZJXH010000363.1:0-2797 GCA_964549475.1 uncultured Oscillospiraceae bacterium | reverse complement strand
CCATTCTGTTCGGTGCCTTCAATCTGTTTGATTATATCTGGGCACATCAGTTTGTAATTAGTCTGATTTCTGTTTCCCCGGATCCGGCTGAAGCAGACGGACAGACACCTATAACAATTTCTGTGCAGCTGACCGATAAAAAAGGCAATCCTATCAGAGATCATTCGCTTTTCGCCTTTTCTCTCGGCGGCGGGATGTTTAAAGCGAACCGGGAACTGACCGACAGCGAAGGAAAAACGGAATTTACCTATTTCCCATATAGAGCATCGACAATGATGGAGCTTAAAGATGTTGAAATCAAGGTCATTGACGAGAGCAATTCGATTTTTATTGAAATCAACACAACAAATACTTTTACCGTCAAGCTAATTAAACCGAAAAACCAAAGCGACGAATCTACAGGCCAGGATGATATTTTTGGGGAGAAGGGCTGATCGGGACAGCCGGTTCAGGTTCATCTGCAGAGATGATTAATACGATAAGGAGAACGGTTTCATGAACAAATCAGGTCAGCTTGTCAGACCAACATCATTTCCAGGAGTCCATGGGTTCGTTGAAAAAGTGTGGAAAGGACGCAAAGCATATCTATATCTTTCACCTATGTTTCTCGGATTGATCCTATTCTGCTATTATCCGCCAATCAGCGGAATCATCCGGTCATTCTTCGACTGGGATGGTATCGGACATGCGAAATTTATTGGATTAAGCAATTTCAAGGAGCTTTTTGCCGACCGGATTTTTCTGGATTCCATCGGAACCATGTTTTTACTCCTGATCCCACGCCTGATTATTGGAATCTCGGTGCCGTTTATCATGTCAGAACTGATATTTGCAGTCAGAAGGAAAAAGCTTCAGTCCGCTTACCGGATCATGGTGCTTCTGCCCATTGTTGCTCCTGGCATCGTCGGCTTGCTGATATGGAAATATGTCTATGACCCCAATATCGGTCTGATGTCGGCACTGCTGAAATTTCTTCACCTCATTCCGGCCGATGCGCTGATCAATTATCTTGGTGATGTAAAGCTGGTAATCCCTGCCATTATTTTTATGGGATTTCCATGGATCGGTGGAACCAGCGTTCTGATCTATATGTCCGGATTAATGAATATTTCAGGGGAAGTAATGGAATCTGCAAGTCTGGATGGAGCAGGCATCTTGAAGAGAATCTACTATATTGATATTCCGCTGCTGATGGGCCAGTTCCGATACTTTATAATATTTGGCATAATCGGTGGTCTGCAGGACTATGGTGTACAACTGGTGCTGACTCAGGGAGGACCTGGATATTCGACCTTCGTCCCCGGATTTTATATGTATAACGAGGCATTTGTCGCCGGACGGATGGGGTATGCATGTTCTATCGGTACCAGCCTGTTCATTGTCATATTTTTCATCAGCCTGATTGCTTTCAAATATATCCGCACGAACAATGATGCGATCGTTAATTAAGGGAGGAAAATATGACTAAAATTCGTAATCTGTTTCGGCAATCCACTTTGAACATCGTCATCATCCTGCTGCTGTTTATGATGATCTACCCGCTGGGGATCGCTTTCTGGGGAGCGTTCAAATCGGATATTACTTTTGATTACAGCAAATGGTATCCCACGCTTCCCTTGCGGATCGGCAATGTCGCGACTGCGTTTAAAAGCGTCTGGCGATATTTGTTCAACACGGTCTTTGTCGCTTCAGTCGGAGTGACCGGTGGACTGTTCATCTCGTCTATCTCTGCATATACTTTTGCCAGGATGGAATTTGTCGGGAAGAAAACGCTGTACATGATGGTCATTTCCCTGATGATGGTCCCCGGTGTACTCACACTTGTCCCCGCATTCATGCTGTACCGGAATCTAAATCTGACCGACCGGTATGCGGTTCTGATAATACCATTGATTGTCGGTGGACCGATTTTCGGTGTGTTTCTACTGCGGGCATTCTTTGAGGGAATTCCAAAAGATCTTTTTGAAGCGGCACAGATCGACGGTGCAACCGATTTTAAGTGTTATTATTTGATCGCTCTTCCGCTTTGTGTTCCGATATTAGGAACTCTGGCAATCATGAACCTGATCGGTATCTGGAATGACTATCTCTGGCCCATGATTACCATACAGGATTACAATAAATTCACCATTTCAGCCGGTATATTGATTACATTTACGAAACAGTTTTCAAACAACTATCCGGTTACGTTTGCAGGATATCTGGTAGCATCGATTCCGCTGATTTTCCTTTTCGTTTTCGCTAATAAATATTACATCCAGGGACTGATCAGTTCATCTATAAAGATGTGACTTAAATAAATCAAAGGCTAGGAGAAAGTATGAGAAATAGTAGAATTCCGGTTATAATCGACACGGATATCGGGGACGATATCGATGATGCGTTTGCATTGTGTCTTGCAATCAAAAGTCCGGAACTGGAAATTTTAGGTGTCACTACAGTATATAGAGATACCACAAGGCGTGCAAAGATTGCCAAAAGGCTTTTTCGACTTGCAGGACGCCCGGATGTACCGATTGTAGCAGGATGCGGGACATCGATCAACAACCCGCTGAAGTTTGGCAAAGCGCAGGATTTTGCTGCTAAACCCGATACCTACATCGATGAAATAGACGATGAAGTCATCGATACCGATAAAAATGCTATTACGTTTTTATACGAAACCATTAAAGCAAGTTAAATTCCGGTGACGATTATAACAATAGGTGCATTAACCAATATTGCCATTATGCTGCGTTAATACACCGATGTCAAAGATTACCACAGACAAATCCTCAGTATGGGGGGTCTGTATTTT
>CAZJXH010000362.1:0-2848 GCA_964549475.1 uncultured Oscillospiraceae bacterium | reverse complement strand
TTTCTTGTCCTATTCCATTTTCATATTAACTTTTCACGGAGTTAAGCAAAGAACCGGACGATTTGCCTTATTTACAACAAATGCGGGTTGATGTAGAATGAATTTCATAATTACATAACGGGCACGATGGGATAAATTATTTTTAGAAAAAATAATCGAACAAATGATTTTGAAAGGGAGTGTCTTATGGAAAATGTTCTTCAAGCCAGCCTTTCCATCCTTGGTGCGCTTGGTGTCACAGGGGTTGTCACTTATTTCTGCGCGAAATTGCAGAAATACAGGATTTTTTCGGGCGGTTCTGTTCTCGCACAGCTTCTGTTCGGCCTGATTTTCGGATTGCTGTCAATCTATGCGACCAACACAGCGGTACAGTATGAGACAGCATTTATCAACATCCGGAACGCGGGTCCTCTGATCGCAGGAATCGCATTCGGCCCGTTCGCAGGAATTCTGGCCGGCCTCATCGGAGGTCTCGAAAGGTTCTTGCTGCACGGAGGCGTGACCACGGTTCCGTGTTTTATCACAGCAATTCTGGCAGGGTTTATCGGTGCCGGTATCGGTTTTATCATGAAGAAAAAAAAGAAAGCCTTGAACCTGCTGTGGGGACTTGTCATTGGCGGGGGCATGGAGATGATCCATATGCTGCTTGTTCTATTTTTAAGCACGGGCGCGATTGCAAAGAACTGGGATATTGTTGCGGTGATCAGTCTTCCGATGATTCTTTTCGGTGCATTGACGGTGACGCTCTCTCTTTACATCAACCGTGACATGAGCGGTGAAACAGTAAAAAAACGGAATGAGCCGTGAAAAAATCAGCCGGAATCAGTTTTTGACGGTGTCTTTTCCAACCACACCTTTCTTTATAGACATCGCTTCAATATAATAAAACACACCGGAACTGTCTTTCCCTTGCCTCAAAATACCCTTTACCGTGATCCAGTCTGTATCAGATTTCAAAGAGGTCAAATCATCGGTTGTATAAATTTCAAAGCTTACATATCCGCCGGTACAATAGGGACAGCTTGGTCCGAATCGTCCGACAAAGGTGTATGGAGCACTTAGGATATAATACCCTTCAATTTCAACCGTTTTACCTTCGTATTGGGCGAAATTTGCATACCAGTCATTAATCTGGGTCGCAAAATAATTATCACCGACATGAATATCGATTTTTTCGGCATTAAAAGTTTTTTTGTCTGCTTCGATATTGTAGTGATATCCATCGCGATTTGCCGAAACACTGCTTTTTGAATCAGCCTCAGAGGAAGGGGACAGACTCTTTTCATTATTTTCGCCTGTGCCATTGCTTTGAGCCTGTGTTATTTTATTACTGCTTGCTGCACTGCTGTTCTGTGTCTGGGAGAGACTACTGCTGCTTTGCGTTTGCGTTGATACCATTTTATTATTGTTTGCCGCACTTGGCTGCCTGCTGCAGGCTGCAACACTAAATACCAGCAATATTGAAATCGTGATTACAAAATATTTTTTCATGAGCGAATCCTCCTTTTAAAAACCCCTGCAATAGAAAACAGAACAAACGCGATGATGTTAACGATAACAATACTGGCCCCTGTCGGAGTTTCACATTTGAATGATATGACCATGCCAAGAATGAAACAAAACACAGAAACCAAAGCGGAGCATATGACAACGGATTTGAATTTTTTGCACAATCGCATGGAAGTAAGCGAGGGGAAAATAATCAGGCTTGAGATTAAAAGAGCTCCCATCATCCGCATTCCCAGAACAACCGTGACAGCGGTCAAAGACGCGACAATCATGTTAAACAAGCTGGTGTTCGTGCCGGTTGCCTTCGAAAATGTCTCATCAAAGGTTATCGCAAAAATACGGGGATAAAATAATATGAATAAAATCAATACAAGAATGGACAATAGAATGCTTAACTGTGTATCTGCCATGCTGAGGGACAGAATACTGCCGAACATATAATTGCAGACATCCGTGTTCATCCCGACTGTAAGAGATACCGTCATCACGCCGACGGCCAATGCCCCGCTTGAAATGAGCGCAATGGCGGCATCCCCTTTTATTTTGCTGTTTTCACTCAATCGGAGAAGCAGAAAAGCCGTGATAACCAATACCGGAACAGAAACAACGAGCGGGGCCAGATTGAGCGCCGTTGCAATCGCCAGTGTGCCGAATCCAACATGAGAAAGCCCGTCTCCGATCATCGAATAGCGCTTGAGGACAAGACTGACGCCTAAAAGGGCGGCGCATAAGGATATCAGGACCCCTACTATTATTGCACGAACAAGGAAAGGGTAGGAAAGCATTTCCGCAATCGTGTCAAACATCAATCTCACCTCCCAGGAAGCGTCTGCCAAATTCACTTTGCAGATATTCCTGCGCCTTGCCGTAAAACAACTGTGTATTGCCCAAATGCAAAATGTGACTGGCATACTTTGCAGCTGCGGCAATATCGTGGGATACCATGATGATCGTGATCCCATATTCCCGGTTGATCGTTTCAATCAGTGCATAAAGCTCATGGGTTACCACAGGGTCAAGACCTGCAGCGGGCTCGTCAAGGAGGAGCAACTTTTTTGTGGCGCACAAGGCTCTTGCCAGCAGCACTCGCTGCTACTGGCCGCCGGATAAATCGTGATAGAATAATTCTTGAATTTCTCCATTCCCATGATCCGAAGCTTATCCATGACTGCTTTTTTATCTTCTGCATTATAAAACGGATGCCATTTCAGGCTGTTCAGGCGTCCCGACAGAACGACCTCAAAAACACTGGCGGGAAAATCTTTCTGTGAGGAGGTTTTTTGAGGCAGATAGCCGATTTCGTTCGGCATAAGTCCATCACCTGTCGAAAACACACCGC
>CAZJXH010000361.1:0-2909 GCA_964549475.1 uncultured Oscillospiraceae bacterium | reverse complement strand
GGATCCTATTCCCATCTCGCCGCTGCGAAAATATTCCCGGATTCCACGCTGGTTCCGGCGCAGACATTCGAGGAGACCTGCCGGAAAGTCACCGACGGAGAATGTGATCTGGCTATTCTGCCATTGGAGAATACAACCGCCGGAACGGTCAATGACGTGGTGGACCTGCTGATGAACGCTCCGGTATACATCATCAAAGCGTTTTCCGTCCCCATCCGGCACAAGTTGGTTTTATTGCCCGGCAGTGACATCAGCAAGGTGAGAACGGTTCTGTCCCATCCCCAGGCGCTGGCCCAATGTTCGAAATTCATCAGAAAAATGGGATGGAGTCCTGTGGCGGTCGAAAACACCGCGCTGGCAGCCCGGCAAATGATCGAGAGGAACGATCCTTCTTTTTGCGCAATCGCATCCAATGAAGCCGCTCTTTTAAACGCCCTGGATATATCCGATGAATCCATTTGTGATTCCATCCACAACCAGACGCGATTTATCATGATCAGCAATACCCTGGTGATTCCAAACAAGGCGGAACGGATCAGCATCACGTTCCGGCTGTCCCATCAGACCGGATCGCTGGCGTTTACCCTGAATTTATTCGCCGAGCGGGGGCTGAATCTGACCAAGATCCAGTCGCGTCCTGTGCCGGACCGCCCGTGGGAATACAGCTTCTGGGTCGACCTTGTCGCAAAGCCGGGCGACCTTGATGCGATGCTTGCTCTTTACCAGTTATCAAACGAACTGCCCTTTATGAAGCTGATGGGCTGGTATGAAGAGACGAATATTGAAGTATAAAGAGGAATGGGAGAACCGTCTGTGAACACAGGGGAGAGCCAAGCGGCGAATAAACGGAAACGACCCCTTGGATGGATGAGATGGGGCGATTTTGTCCTTGTCGGCGCAACGCTGATTGTCTGTGCGCTATTATGGGGAAAGCTGGTCGTCGGCTTTTCTGGCGAGGGCCGGACAGTCGAAATCGTTGCCGGCGGCAGCACGGTCTTGCGTTATGACCTGGCCACTCAACAAAAAATCTTTGAATCGGACACCCTGGGGACTGTCATCGACTCGTTTTCAGAAGAGAAACAGCCGGACGGCAATACCCTGCTCCATCTTTCCACGCAGGAGATTCACTTCGATATCCTTTTACAAGACGGCAAGGTGCGCTTTTTAAAAAGCGACTGTCCGGATAAAGTGTGCGTTCAGACTGGATTGATTTCCAAACCCGGACAGATCGCAGCGTGCATCCCGGCCCAGGTGCTTGTGAGGGTCACAGGCGCCGTACAGGCCAGCGACATCGATGTGATTATCAAATAATAAAAAATAATAAAAATAGTAAAAAATAATAAATAAAGGAATAATAAACAGAAACTCCGCCGGATGCAATGAGGAATCAGCCGAATCCATATTGGAGAAGCAGGAATGATGACAACCAGAAATAAGATGAGACTTTCCATGTCCATATCGAAACGAATCGCCTTTTGTGCGATGTTCATCGCCCTTGCCCTGGCGCTGTCGATCGTCGAGAATTATTTTCCGATCGGCCTGCTGATTCCTGTTCCCGGTATCAAACTGGGGCTTGCCAACATAGTGACTCTTTTTGCCATCGTCATGCTGAGCCCGTGGGATGCGATCCTTATTATCCTGGTCCGGTGCCTGGTGACGGGCCTTTTTACCGGACCGGTATCTCTTTTGTTTTCCCTGGCCGGCGCCCTTCTTGCCTTTGTTGTGATGAAAGGTCTGTCTTTCGGGCTCGGAAGAATCTTTTCTGTGGTAGGAATCAGCATGGGCGGGGCGGTCACCCACAATATCGGCCAAATGATCGCGGCGGTTTTTATCATGCAAGACACAGGCCTTATTTTTTCTTATCTGCCTTTTCTCATGATTGTCGCTCTTTTTACAGGCGCTTTGACAGGCGTTGCGGCAATTCCGGTCCTCACAACGATCCGAAAATCGATCAAGACTCCTGCTGTGACAGAAAAACCGGATATTGGGAAACCGGATATTGAAAAAGAAGCGTGAATCGCTGTCTACCTGCGGAGGGGGCGGCCTGCCTTTTTATCATAAAATCAGTATGTTCCGCCATGTTCCTTGTGACTTATAGGGGCAAATGCGAAAAGTTCTTGTCAAAACAGCATCCTGTTGGTAAACTTATCAGTAGATTGTGAGGTGCCGCCATGACGCAATTTGTTCAAAACACAAGATATTTTATTCCAATTACGGTTCTGTCCGTGATTTTTATTCTTCTGGATATATTTTATCTGAAGTTTGAACGGTTCAACCTATGGGTCCGCCATATTGTCAATAAGACAAGACAGGTAAAAATCAAGCGCTTCATGGTTTTCACTCACCAATACAACGATTTCATCCCGGCCTCCACTCAAATCATCCTCGTAGCCATGCTCCTTGGCTTTTTATGGAAAGACTGGAAAAAAGGGATGTTCATCACGGCGACGCTGGCGGTTCAGACAACGGTTGTCACCGTAACAAAAAGAATCGCAGTCCGCGCCAGACCGCCCCATGTCGCAGCACACAAACTGATGACTTCCGGCTCTTATCCAAGCGGGCATGCCGCATCCACCATGGCAATGGCGTTTCTGGTTCCGACATTTCTCTCTTCCTATCTGCCTGCTCTGGCAATCATCGGAATTCTGGTCTATCTGCTTCTTAATGCACTGTTCACCGCATACGGGCGTTTGTACCTCGATATGCACTGGGCGACCGACATTATCGGAGGATGGGTTTTATCCGTCATTACATTTTTATTGACACACTATCTGATTCAATTGTAAGAAAAGAGGAAACAATGCAAATCATCATCCCGACCCACTTTGGCGTGGAGTCTCTGGTCAAAGAAGAATTGCGGATGCTTGACTATCCGGCTGAACAGATCGAGGCGCTCAACGGCCAAGTCA
>CAZJXH010000360.1:0-2916 GCA_964549475.1 uncultured Oscillospiraceae bacterium | reverse complement strand
CCACGTTAAACCCGGCCAGGATTTTTCCTTTGCTGCCCACGAACATCATCCCTTCGGCAGGCAAATCCTTGTTCTCTTCATACAATTCATCCGGAACCGGCGGACGTATTCCGCCATCGTACCAGATCAAATCGACGGCCGGCCTCAACCCTTTGGCAGGATATTTGAACCTCACGGAACTGGCCATCGGGAATGAAAAATTGTTGTAAATCTGAAACGCCGTCGAATCGCGAAGACCGCAAACATGGCTTAAATTCGGTTCAACAATCGTTGGATTTTCAAGTCCGAGGGCTTTGAAAACCGTCCACAGACTGTAATGTCCCATATCGGCCATCGATCCTCCGCCGAAATCGTACCAACCCCTGAAGACCATGTTGGTATAATTAGGATGGTAAGGGCGTTCGGCTTCCGACCCAAGCCATAAATCCCAATCCATTCCTTTCGGGATAGGTGGTTTATCGGTTGGAAGGGTTGGATATTGGGGCCAAACGGGGCGGTTCGACCAGTTGTGCACCTCATTGAGCGTTCCAATGGTCCCGTCGTTGATCCAGGCCATTACCTGATCCATCGAACCATTTGCGTCCCAGGCAATCAGGTGGGTTGCCACCTTCGATTTACCTGCCATTTCAATCACCCGGTGACCCTCCTCCAGCCTGTTCGAAATGGGTTTGTGCATGGTGACATGGATGCCCCTTTTCATGGCAGCCATCGCGATGAGACCGTGCAGATGGTCCGGTGTCATGATCTTGACTGCATTCAGATCTTTTTCTTTTGCAAATAGCTCACGGAAATCGGCGTATGCTGTGCATCCTCTGATTTTTTGCCCGCTGCGGAATTTGGCATAATAAGTATCCACGATCTCCTTTCCATTGTCGCGCCCACCCGGTATAGTCTGGTCTCCGCCCGATGTCCAACCGGGACTTTGAAGGGTCGAACGAATTTCATCCCGGAGCCCGTTTTTACTCCAGTCCAGATAGCCGATGGCCTCTTTTTGCGGATCGCAAACGGCAATAATTTGTAATTCAGGAATAGGGAGAAGCGGTAATAGTTCCCGAAGCCCCTGTGTTCCGGTGCCAATGTATGCAAGCGTTATTTTGTCGCTGGGAGCTACAAAACCATTTCCGCCGAGCACCTGGCGCGGAACAATGGTCAAGGCCACAGCAGCCGACGAAACTCCTCCGATAAATTGCCGCCGTGTGTGCCGGTTGGTGTGGTTGGATTCTTCCTGTTTCAGGATTTGATTGTCCGATGTTTTTGAGTTTGGATTTAACATGTCAGTATCGTTTGGTGAAATGACTTATGCTATGATCCCGAAAAGATACTGAAATATTTTTGGATTCAAGCGTAACATCATCAGATATCTAGAGAATCGGCACTCCCCTTCCTTCGTGCGAAGCAAGATCGGAAGGTGAATGGCTCGTCTTCTGTTACAACATTCTCTTATGTGACAAAAATATTTCACGCAAAGGACGCCAAGAAAAACCGCAAAGGAGCGCAAAGTTCGGTTCTGATATCTTTGCGTCCTTTGCGTGAACTTTTTTTGTTATTCATTTACGGGATATATTGATTAGGTACAAAGGGATTACTAACTTATCTTGTCAGTTCCAGCTCGAGGACAATGTCATTAAGTTAAGGATAACGATTCTGTTTAGCTTTGTGCAACCTTTGTGATTTCGTGTCGTTCCCGAAAAGTCGGGACAAGTTGTGGCGGTTATTTTCCAGCCACCAAGTCACCAAGGCAGAAAGATTACACTTAGAGACTGTTTAAATTTTCTCCGTAGGAGATAAATGTCAATAGAAAGGGCACATCATTAAACCAGATTTCCCGTAGGGAATTAATCTTTTATCTGTTAATGTCCTAACGGACAATAGATTTCTCTGTCGGCTTTTTCTATTGACATTAATGCCCTACGGGCAAAAAAAATAGATTTTAAGCAGTCACTAAGAATATTCCTAACTTAGTGACATTCCGCTCGGGGGACACCATAAACACAAATGATAATTGCTATATATTTGTACTTATAGCATAAAGAGATCGAACTAGAACAGTGCAATAATCCCAAAAGATAAAACGAATCCATAAGAATCGGGAAGAGTTGTACTCAACCACAAAACCAAACTACTAAAACTATGAAACGACGCGATTTTTTAAAGTTCACAAGCGCCGCAAGTGTTGTCACATGGGTATCGCCGGCGGGCATCTTCCAGTCATTTACACCCTCCGGCGCTGAAAATATTGCCGGACTGAAAGAGGGATTTTTGGCCCCTCCCGATTCTGCGCGGACGCATTGCTTCTGGTTCTGGATGAACGGAAATATCTCGAAATCAGGGATAACCCGTGATTTGGAGGCCATAAAAGCAGCCGGAGTCGGTGGTGTCATGAATTTCGACGCAGGTACCGGAATGCTCAAAGGACCCGTAGATTTTGGATCCAAAGAATATTGGGCGCTGAAAAACCATGCGATCAGCGAGTGTAACCGTTTGAACCTGTTTTTTGGGATGCACAACTGTCCGGGTTGGTCGTCAAGCGGTGGTCCCTGGGTAAAACCTGAACATGCGATGCTGGACCTCACCTGGAGCGAGACATCGGTTACCGGGGGCAAAAACCTGACTGTCGCATTGCCCAAACCATTCAATAAGCTAAATTATTACCGCGATACTTTCGTGCTTGCTTATCCTGCCCTTCCGGGCGAAGCCCCGCAGCAAAATTTAGTAGCCGGGATTACTTCAAACAACGGATTGGTACAAACCGAACAACTCGTATCGGAATCTCAACGCGTCGATGTGTTCCCTACCGGGGATAGCACATCGGGCTACCTTCAGTTCGAATTTAAAGAACCCTATCAGGCGCGTTCTGTTTCATTTACCCATGCGGCTGTTGATGCCGCCAAAAATCCGGCTGTCACAAAAGCCGGA
>CAZJXH010000359.1:0-2939 GCA_964549475.1 uncultured Oscillospiraceae bacterium | reverse complement strand
TTTCTCTTGCAGACTGGGCCATTGTCGGGGGCTTCGCACTGGTGCCATTCCTTTTAGGGGAAGGATACAAACTACTGATACGGATTCTAAAAAAACACAGAATATAGAAGGAAACATGTAAAAAATGGGGACGGTTCTTGTGTTGCATTTTATTTTGTTTATGCAACACAAGAACCGTCCCCATATTGCGAAAGAACCGTCCCCATTTTTCATTTTTCAATTATTTAAAATATTCATCCTTCGCCTTTTTTAATGCGAGAAGAGACGCTTTGGGCGCACCTTTCGAATCAAGAAGCCCCCAATCGCTATAAAGCCTGCAGTCCGGATTTCCACATTCCCAGCAGGTGACGCCGCTGTCACTGAGTGCATACCAGAAGGTTCCGATGATTTCAGGATGATTGGAAAATACTTTCATACACGCCGCGGCATACTCTCCTTGCGCTTCTTTCCCTCTGGTATGACCGTTCCAATCGTATTTGAAGGTGTCAAGAGGATCTGTCTCAGCAGAAGAATAGGACCATTCTGTAATGATGATCGGGAGTTTCAGCTTTTCGTAGAATGCATCAAGGTATTTTTCCCAGCTTGCCGGATCGCCTTCTGTCAATGTACCGAAATAGTTGTCAAGTCCCACCCAATCCAAATGGGTTCCTTCCTTGTAAATCTCATCAACAATCAGCATAGAATAATCCTGCCAGACAGTTCCGAATAAATTTACGCCGCAAGCCGCATGAGGGTTCCCTTCCTTGACCCCCTCCGCGCAGGCATTGATGAATCGTCCGATTTGTTCGATGGTCATGTTTCCGGTATAGGTCGACATATCCGGTTCGTTCGAAATCAACCAGACATTTGTGATGTCTTTCAGGTCCCTTGCAATGAATTTCGTCGCGGCTTTCGATGCGATATAGAAGTAATTATCATTAAAATCACTATAAACATCCGGAAGATTTGAATTCCAGGTAATGGATCCGGTCTTGCTGTTGTATCCTACACCGCCAGGCCAGAAGGTCTGTCCGAATACTTTTATATTGGAGCTTCTGAACATTTTCGCAATGCGTTTTGCCGTCAAATACGACATGTTCGGAGTCTCCCCGTCTGAAGCGAATGGATAGGGAAAAGGAATCCTTACATAATCGATCCCATTGTCCTTTAATGTCTTTATCGTTTCCTCTGTAACAGAATTCATATCGTTAATGGTAACTCCGATGGCATTTTTCATATCAATATCCTTTGTGACATTTCCATCCGAAGCAGGATCAGTGGATTGCGAAGCCTGCCCATTCGATTTTGAAAGATCCGCGCTTGATGCATTGCCCGCAGGATTGCTTTGACAAGAAACCAGAAGCAGGATCATCAATACCGACAAGATTGCCGCTTTTCGTCTTCGATCAATTTTTAGCATAATTAGGGCCTCCTTTAATTTATATAAAAAGTATAACTTCCTGCCAATGAAGTCACAATAAGATAATTCACCATAAAAGAAGACATTTCTACACTCTTTTTCTTAATATAAAAAGAATCGTGGAAATTTCCAGAAAAAAAGAGATAATTGCTAACGATGGGCCCGGTTTGTTAATAATTGATAAATATTCTTGTGATATACTTAATTCGAAACAGACTCGGGAGGGAAACAGATGAAACTGCTGATTGTCGATGATGAAGAGAAAATCAGAAACGGGATAAAACATTTCATCAGCATGAATGATTTTGCGATTGAAACAATCCTTATGGCGATAAGCGGTACAGACGCTTTGGAAATAATCGGAAATTATGATCCGGATATCATTATTTCCGATGTAGTCATGCCTGGAATCAGCGGGTTGGAATTTGCACAAAAAGCCATTGCCCAGCTTCCTGAGGTGAAGATTATCATGATCAGCGGGCATGCGGATCTGGAATACTTCAAGTCGGCCTTTCAGATCGATGCAGTAGACTATATTTTAAAACCGATCGATTTGCCGGAATTTGCCAGGGTCCTCAGAAAAACAATCGAAAGCTGCGAAAAAGCCAGAAGAGAAAAAAACGAGAAAGAATCTCTGATCAAACTCCTGGATGAAAGTAAATCCATCCTGCTTGACAAATTTTATTGCGATTTAGTGGAAGGGAAATTTGCGGACCATGATGAAATAAGACAGAAGCTGGAATTTTTCAGATTGGATTTCAATATGGAGCAGGCATTTGCATCGCTTACGATTAAAATTTTCGATAACGTACCGGTTGAAGATGGGAAAAGCGAAGAATACTCAAAAAATATGAAGAAAATAGCCATATTGCAGAAGGTGAGACAATTGCTTTCGACTCTGTACAGCTCGGTTTGCTGTATTAAAGAAGACGATTCCATAGCAGCGCTGTTATCGATCCGAAGAATTGACACGAAAGATTTTAAAAAGACAATCGAAAAGAGATGCAGCGATCTTTGCGAGGATATTAAAGCAGGGTTCAACACCGTTGTCTGTATCGGAATCGGCAATGTGGCGGATGACATTTCGCTGATTAACACGTCATACAGACAGTCCCTGGAAGCAATCAAGCAGAGCTTTTTCTTCGGAAAAGGGCAGCTGTTTTTCTACAGCGATTTCTGTTCGGAATCGGTCGTCGAGTTTTCTTTTGAATACGATTTCCAGCAAAAACTGATCGATCTGATTTATGAAAATGATCGACAAGCCATCGTTGAACAGATCAATAAAAATGTCAGGCATTTCACGGAGCAGAAATCAACAACCGCAGAAATGATCCTCAGCTTGAAACTAGACATTGCAACAATGATTATTGATTTACTGAAAAGGTTTGCGGTTCCCGAGGGCGAAAAAAACATTCACAAGAAACTGATCGGGGAAATGATGAAGGTTGACACACTAAAAGAAATAGCACTCTTCATGCAGGAAAAGGTCATCAGTATCTGCAGCGAGTTTCAAAACAGCAGGAAAAAAAGAGCGATTAAA
>CAZJXH010000358.1:0-2942 GCA_964549475.1 uncultured Oscillospiraceae bacterium | reverse complement strand
AATAATAAGAGAAATCAAGGTATAATCATTGTTATGTAAGGTCCGGTTCAGCGGGAGCTGATTTTATTTTACTTCTTTTACAAATGAAGTTTTTGGATGAAACGAAAAGAATTGGGATCAGGAAAAGGAACGTTTCAGTTTATTGAATCCATCTGCGAAGAATGCTGTTCTACTTGAATGTGTTGAATGTCTGGAATCAAACCAGGAGAGTTTACATGGAAATGCATGTATAGAGGATGTGACCAAATGAAAATCAACCTGCCAGGACCAATTTTTAAAAATCCGTTTTTAAAATGGATACGGCTTTTCGTTTTCTTTTTAGCATTTGCATCTCTTATCTCCTGTACTAGCAACCCTGGTCCCGCATCCAGTTCCAATGAGACTTCGAATGCCTCCTCCGGGAAGGATTCTTTGTCCTTTCGGATTACCTGGCTGGATTATTCCGGGCGCGGAGAGGCCATCCGGAAGATTGTCGATCTGTATAACAGCAAATCGGGGGAGGATACCGCCATTGTCATGACCGGCGGAGACGAAGAGGCCGACGCCATCGAAGCGCTTGTCAGGAGCAATGCCACCGATACAGTCTATGTTCTGCCCTACCGGTTGGTGAAATATTTCGGCGACAAATTATATTTAAGCGATCTGACCGCGGATTTTATAAATGAAAAGAATCTGATCTATCCACAGCTTTGGAACCTCGGGATGCTTTCAGATAAAACATATGGGATTCCCTGGCTCAGTCATTCCATTTGTCTGATCTACAACAAGGACCTGCTGGCGAAAGCCGGCGTGGACGGTCCCTCTATTAACAGCCTGGATTCCTTGGTAAAGGCATTGGAGAAGGTCGAATCCAAAACGGCCGCAAAAGGGATCGGGCTTGTCGGAGCGGATCATAATGATGTCTCCTGGATGGTGAACCAGTTCATCTATGGATTCGGCTCGAGTCTTGTGAGTGAGGATGGCAAAAAAGTGACCGTTAACAATGCCAGTTCGAAAGAAGCGCTGGTGTTTTACAAGAACGTTCTGGGCAGTCACGCGCAGCCCACCTGGATCGGGGACACCGGGGTCGAAGTGATGGACCATTTCAGGAATCAGGAGATCGCTTTTGAATTCCAGGGAGTGTGGGGCGTTACGGATATCGAGAAAAACGGGAATCCTTTTGACGTTGGAATCATCAATCTGGAGAGCATTGGCCTGTACCCTGAAGTCGGACCGCTGATGCTTTCCATTTCCGCAGGACTTTCGGGAAAGAAAAAGGAATCGGCTTTGAATTTTATCCGGTTCATGATCTCAAAAGAAGCCCAGGAAATGGTCATGGACGGGGAGTACAGCCCGGAACGCAATGAGTATTATCCTTTCCGGATTCCGGTGCGCAAGGATTTGACCGACAGTCTTATTTTCAAGAAATATCCCCAGTATCTGCCTTTTATTGCGGGATTCAACCATCCGAGCATTGATGTCCCTGTCCCCGCCTGGCAGGAAATTAAAAGCCTTTATTATGCACCGGGACTCCACAAGGTCATGAGTGGAGAGATATCCATTGATGATTTTCTACAGTCCATTGAAACACAGGGCAATCTCATTTTAACGGCAAAAAAATAAACCGGTTGATCTCATAACAGGTGAACCAACGTCCGAGAAAGCAATTCTGCAACTGTATGGTAGGAGGGACAGAGAATGGACATGAAAATATTGGCGGTAGATGATTCCATAACCGACATTGCCATTATCAAAGGCATTTTGCATGATTACAATGTCATTTCTGCGATGAATGGAGTCGAAGCGATGGATATTCTGGAGAAGGACCCTGCCATCGATATCATGCTTCTGGATCTGAACATGCCCGGAATGAGCGGGTTCGATGTGTTGGAGGCAATCAAGAAAAAGTCATTCAAACGAGGGATCACAACCTTGATTCTAACGAATTCCGATGAGATCGAAAGCGAAATCAAAGGATTGGAAATGGGCGCTCTGGACTATATCCGCAAGCCGTTGAACTTCCTTTCTCTGAGAAAAAGAATCGAAGTGCACATCAATCTTCGGAATGCACGGACCGAACTGGAAAATAATAATGCCAAATTGGAAAAAACCGTGGAGGAACGGACGAAAGAGCTGATTCTAACCAGGGATATCACCATTCATGCATTGACCGGCCTGCTGGAGACCAGAAACATCGAATCAAGCAATCATACAAAAAGAACCCAGTGGATGATGAAAGACCTTTGCGAGTATCTTCAAACGAAAGAAAAATACCAGAGTATCCTGACCGATTCCTATATCGGCGAGTTGTTCAGCACAGCGCCTTTGCACGACATCGGCAAAGTGGGCATTCCGGACTCCATCCTTTTAAAACCCGGTAAACTGACATATGATGAATTTGAAATCATGAAAAAACATGCAATCTATGGGGTCAACGCCCTGCGATATGAATTCGGGATAAACGACATGCCGTCTTTCGTCGAGACCGCAATCGAAATTATTCAGACGCATCATGAGAAATTCGACGGCTCAGGGTATCCGAACGGATTAGAGGGAGAAGCGATTCCACTATGCGGTCGTCTGATGGCGATCATCGACGTATATGACGCTCTGGTCAGCAAGCGAGTCTATAAAGAGGCGCTGGATCATGACGAGGCGCTGCGGATCATTGTTGGAGACCGGAACAAACATTTTGATCCGGATATTGTCGATGCTTTTATTGATATTGAATCCACCATTAAAGAAATCGGTTCAAAATTTCTTCAATATTGATTCCATCCAAAACTTATTCCATATGGAGATGGAAAGAGGTGATTTTTACGGGAAGTCTGAAAAATACGAAAAATCTGAAAAAATGGGTTTTTCTAAATACAGTGATTCTCCTGGCTGTATTCCCCGCACTCTTTTGGAACCCCTCTCTTTCGGCCTCGACCAATACTATTTTTGTTCGCACGGGAGACAGG
>CAZJXH010000357.1:0-2953 GCA_964549475.1 uncultured Oscillospiraceae bacterium | reverse complement strand
TTGTGTTGCATAAACAAAATAAAATGCAACACAAGAACCGTCCCCATATTGCACCCATATTGCACCAAACGAAAGGAATGGTTATTATCATGAAAAAAAACGGTATTCTCCATGTTGAACTGATGAAAGAATTGACTGCTCTCCGGCACGGCGATCAAATTGCGATCCTGGATGCCGGTATGCCTATCCCTCAAGGCTGCAAGGTGATCGACCTGGCGCTTGTCCGGGGCATTCCCTCATTTGTCGATACCATCAAAGCCGTTCTGAATGAAATTGTTGTTGAGAAATTCATCTTTTTTGCGCCAATGGAAACGTATAACCCCGAAATGTTTGAGAATATTTGCAACATGATGCCAAAGCAACAGCAAGAAGGTCTCCCCAATCCTGAGTTTGGTGAAAAGATTAAAACCTCGAAAGTTGTTGTCCGTACGGCCGAATTTGGTTCCTGCTGCAATATCATTTTGGTTTCGGCATCCGGGCTTCAAAAGTATGTTGACCAGTATGATGTGACATTCGCATAATCCGATAAATAGCAAGAAACAAAAATGGAACATAGGGACGGTTCTTGTATTTCATTTTATTTCATTTCGTTTATGAAATGCAATATGGGGACGGTTCTTATATTTCATTTTATTCCGTTTATGCAATATAAGAACCGTCCCCATATTGCACAAGAACCGTCCCCATGTTCCAGTCTACTCTACAAATTGAATGATCACTATATATTCTGTACTAACCATTTTTTCAGAACATCCAGCTGTTCAGATGTATGAAACCAATGTTCTCCGCCTTCTATAACCGCTAGATTACATCCAAACTGAGCCGTAAACGATTCCATCGTTTTTCTATCTGTTAAATTGTCCTTGCTCCCATATAAGATTGCTGTGGGCGAATTCCAATGGCTGATTTCTTTTTGCTTCGCAAAACTATAATATTCCCATGAAAGCGTTTCTGCAAATGATGTGGGTATCTCCTTTTCTTTTCGAAGGGTAGATGCATCTACCCCCGCCCGGTTCATCATATCTTCAATCAGATAAACCATATTCAGCACAGGGGAAAGGAAGAGACATTTTTGAATTGGTTCGTCCTGATAGGCAAGGAGGCTGAAATAGGCGCCCAAACTTTCCGCATAAAGATTTAATCCCGACCAATTATGCTGAGCAAAATTCATAATAAGCTGCAGATCATGAATGCCATTTTAGGGAGTGCATGCATATGCTTGTTTATTGCGTTCACCATGCTCCGGCAAATCAAAACTCAACACCTGATAGCCTTTGCTTTCAGATATAGAAGCAAAATCCCGAAAATTTTCCTTGCAGCTCATCTTGCCATGTACGGCTATATAGACCTTATCGGACTTTTCCCCCCATATCAAAGCCGGGATTCCGTCAATGTTGATTTTTATCCTGTTTGTCCTCCTGTTTGTCCTCGGATTAATCCCTATATGCCGTTATAATACCATACACGGTGGTACGTTTCCAGCGCCCGATGCTTACTGTGGTTGACGGTTTATTTGTTTTTTCTTGCGTAGCAATCGTCGCCGATAATGGGATTTGGCAATGTCGATTGTTCGTTAAGTGCGCACTTGTTTAACACTTACAAAAAGCAACTGCGCCGCCCTTAACATCCGCCCCCGTCAGTGTTATGTCATATTTATAAAATAACTTAGCTTTTCTTTCCAGATATCAGAATTAAGAGGCAAAAAACTCTCTAATTTAGCTGAATTTTTAATAATGTCATACAATCTATCTTTTGTTGACAATTCTCCAATGGCAATAGTTTGCGACAACAGATTTCCCATTGCAGTAGCCTCAGATGGTCCGGAAATGACAGGAGACCCGATAGCATTTGCCGTGAATTGGTTGAGCATCGCGTTTCGCGAACCGCCCCCAATAATGTGCAGTACATTAAATTTGCTTCCCAATAAGATTTCGAGTTCTAACAGACACTGAGCATACTTCATTGCCATACTTTCATATATACATCTTGCAACAGCACCTATTCCTATGGGAATAGGTTGTCTGGTGTTCTTGCAAAAAGTCATAATCTTATTTTGCATATCACCATGCTCATAAAATCGATCATTATTCGGATCAATAAAACACAAAAATGGTTTGCTGGCAGATACCGCTTCGGCTATTTCATCATAACTTATAGTAGATTTTTTGCTGACTTCCCATTCTTTTTTACATTCTTCAATCAACCATCCACCCATAATATTTTTAAGCAAAGCGTATCCGTCAGCGGTGCGTTCATTAGAGTAATTAAGTGAATATGTCTGTTCATTTATGATAGGATGTTCTGTTGTGGCACCCATTAACGACCATGTACCACTGCTAATGAATGCAAATTGTTTTTCTGGTGAAGGAACAGCCATGATGGCTGAAGCGGTATCATGACCGGCAACAGTCGCAATTGGAACACTTCCGATTCCTGTTTCTTTTTGTAGTCCAGGTAACAACTCACCTTTTAAAGTTCCAGGTTGACTTATCTTCGGAAATATCCCCGCTGGAAGACATAATTCGTTTAATAATTTTCCACTCCATTTTCCGCTTTTCAAGTCGATTAATTGGCTCGTGCCTGCATTCGTACTTTCGGTTTCTTTTACACCAGTTAAAAAAAACGAAATTGTGTCTGCAATAAATAGCAAATGATCTGCCTTTTCTAAAAGATTATCGCCTGATTGCATTTCCGCTACTAATTGAAAAATTGTATTAAATTTTTCAAAGGACATGCCTGTAATTTCATATATGGCATGGGGGGATATTTGCTGAAAAACTTTTTGAAAAACATTAACAGTTCGAGGATCACGATAGCTGTATGGGTTGCCGAGCAACACATCTTTTCTATCAAACAAACAGTAATCCACACCCCAGCTGTCCAAGCCAATACAATCAATCTGCTTCCCGTATATGTCAGCGACCAGTCGTATTCCTTCAACCGTATCTTTATG
>CAZJXH010000356.1:0-2975 GCA_964549475.1 uncultured Oscillospiraceae bacterium | reverse complement strand
TTCCAGGATGCGGTTTCTTCGTTCACATTGCAGCATGTTGACAACTCCTTTTACAATTTGATTGAATCACAATCCGATTTCGTACTCGATAAGGACATTCATGACATCCGCTGGCGTTCTGGCAGCGCGCAGTGAATTGCGGAATGGCTCTTTCATCAGGCGGCGGGACAGATTGGCCAGAATTTTCAGGTGCAGGGTCGAGGCGTCATCAGCGGGCACACCGATGAGGAAAATCATGTCAATCGGCTCGCCGTCGAGGGATTGCCAGTCCATCGGATCAACGGTGGCGAACATCAGGATCGGTTCCACGACCGCGTTGGTCTTACCGTGGGGAATGGCTACACCGAAACCCATGCCTGTACTGTATTCGGCCTCGCGTTGAAGGACGGCTTTCTGGAAACCATCAATATCGTTGACTCGTCCGGCTGCTGCGGCTTTCTCGGCGAGCAGGCGAATGGCCTCGGCTTTGGTCGAAACGGGCAGGTTCATCAGAATCAAATCTTCGTTAATCAACATGGAAAATTGCCTCCTTCATTTTAATGATTGTTTGTGATTGATTATGATTGAATTATATCACGATCAATCAAACAATCAAGATAGAATCATTGTATTTTATGAAAATCTACAATATGCACAGATAAAAACTTTAGTAATTGGACAATACGTCTACAATAGGGCGGTTTATAAAAATAAAACAATCATAAACAATCAATATGAAGAAGTGATATTTTATAAAATGATCATCCGGGTTGTGAAATCCCGTCAGTCCATCGGAAGGAGGCAAGCGATATGCGGCTTGAAGGCGTCGCAATCGCTCACGACGAGCAAGATACGGTTATGGAAGCCTATTGGATGATGCCGGGTGACTCTGTCTTGACTGATGAATTTACATGACTATTGAAAAAGAAAGTACCAGCACTCGGCGCTGTGCAAAAAGGCATCACCGCCCAGACTGTGCTGTCTTGAAATGCTCGAAGATGCTTATTTCCGTGAGCGTGTCCGGAATATTCGCAATATCGGCTGCCGGGTTGTCGATATCCTCCTCGGAATCTCTGAAACCATCATTATCGCCCTGCCGCTCGTGTCGATGCCGTTAATTGATTGCGATTGAATCAGTTTGCAGGATGCATTTTTTATTGTTAGTTATCCGACGTTTTCATTCGGGCATGATAATGATCTCACAAGGATTTTTTCGGTATTCCCGCGGGCTGATTCCAAGCCGGTTTTTAAAAATAGTTGCAAAGTGCGCGGAATTGTCCATGCCAACGGAAGAACTGATTTCCGCAATCGAAAGCGTGGTTTTTCGCAGCAGCTCACAGGCCTTTTTCATTCGGAACCGGATCAGATATTCCTGAGGTGCGAATCCACATTCCCGGATGAAATTTCGAAACAGCGTTGTGCGATCCAGCCCAAGATGGGCTGCTAAATTCTGGATTGAAATAGCATATGGGTAGTTCTCTTCAAAATAATGAATCGATTTTTCGATATAAAGCCGCGTATTGTTTTGAGATGCCAATTTTTCATGAGGGTCTTCTTCTATAAAATATTGAAAAATCTGATAAAGAATTCCGAGACATCCAAGATCTGGCATATTGGATGTTGATACAAGCTGATTCATTTGTGAAAATAACAGTCCCACTTCTGATACAGACAAGGTATTCAAGACAGGATGGCTTTCGCTGAAACCGATGCGGGCAAGAAGCTGACGTGCTTTTATCCCGACAAATCCGACCCAGAAATAATCCCAGGGATCTTCCTGATCTGCACAGTAAAAAGTCACTTCGGAGGGGTAAATCAAAAACATCCCGCCCTCATGAATGGGAAACCGGCCTTGACTCGTCGTAAAAACGCCTGTTCCCTTTTTAACAAAATGGAGTAGATAATAATCCCGGATAGCAGGACCAAAAGAGTGCAGAGGGCTGCAATTCTGAAAGCCGCAGCTCAAAACAGATAAATCGGACACGGTACATTTTTCACTGAAATTATTATAATTCAGGAACATTGTTAACCCCCTTTTGCTGCTGATTTTTCATTGCATTATAGCATAAACAAAGATAATTGCATACTATTAAGCGAATAATTGAGTATTATGCAACATAGACAAATATATTGGCAACAATATGTATCGTCTTTTCATATGGAGTTTGTTATGCTTGCAGTATAAAAATCATTAAAAAGGAAAAGAGGAAAAAACTTATGCCAAAAATCACATTCATGGGTGCAGGAAGCACTGTATTTGCCAAAAACGTACTTGGAGATTGCATGCTGACACCGGAAATTAAAAACCTTGAGATTGCCTTATTTGACATCAATCCAAAGCGGTTGGAAGACTCTGCTATCATGCTTGGCAAAATCAAAGAAATGACAGGACGCAAAGACATTGCAATTTATTCCTGTCAAAACCGTAAAGAAGCCTTGAAAGACTCCGGATATGTTGTGAATGCAATTCAAGTCGGTGGTTATGATCCGTGCACCATCACTGATTTTGAAATACCGAAAAAATATGGATTGCGGCAGACAATTGCCGATACGCTTGGAATCGGAGGAATTTTCAGAGCACTTCGAACCATTCCGGTTTTACAGGAATTCGCATGCGACATCGAAGAAATATGCCCGGATGCCCTCTTTATCAACTATTCAAACCCGATGGCGATGCTATCCGGGTATGTGCAACAGCACACACAAGTTAAAACAGTCGGTTTGTGCCATAGCGTCCAAGGGTGTGCGAGCAATTTATTAAAAAGCCTGGGAATGGAAGAGTCCATTCCGGATTTGCGATGGAAAATCGCTGGAATCAATCATCAATCCTGGCTGCTGGAAATTAAAGACAATACAGAAGCTGACCTATATCCAGAGATCAAGCGGCGGGCGCAAGCGATGCTTAACGGCGCAGAGACCTTTCCTTGTGAGAATGATCTGGTCCGTCTTGACCTTATGCTGCGAACGGGGTATTACAATACAGAATCCTCCGAACA
>CAZJXH010000355.1:0-2988 GCA_964549475.1 uncultured Oscillospiraceae bacterium | reverse complement strand
CCATCCCATTTCCGGCTTCCTGTCGGATCAGTTTGATGATGGAGCTTGTGCCCAGTCTTGAAGCGCCGATATCCAGAAAATCCTCCGCGACTGCAAGGCTCTTAATTCCTCCGGCAGCTTTGATCCGGACCTCCGGTCCAATATGTTTTTTAAATAAAAGCAAGTCCTCCCGGGTCGCCCCTCCGGTTGAAAATCCGGTCGAAGTCTTGATAAAATCCGCTTTTGCCTGTGTCACGATATTGCACATCCGGATTTTTTCTTCTTCTGTCAAAAGGCAGGTCTCGATAATCACTTTCAATATCTTGTCCTCACAGACCGCCCGGATTCTTTGAATCTCATCCAGAACATAATCGTTTCGGCCGTCGCGAAGCGCACAAATCGGAATAACCATGTCGATTTCATCCGCGCCGTTTTCGATCGCATTGATTGTCTCGAACACCTTTGTCTCCGTGGTCTGATATCCGTTTGGAAAACCGATCACAGTGCATACCGCCATCCTGCCTCCGCAATATTCATTCGCCGCTTTGACGTAAAAAGGCGGGATGCAGACCGATGCGGTCTGATAGTTGATTGCTTCATCGCATAAAGAATAAATCTCACCTAATGTGGCAGTCTGGCTTAACAGAGTATGATCCACCGCACCAAGTATCCGTCTCATATCCATATCCATTCCCCTTTCTTTTTATAAAAAATCCATTGAATTGCTGATAGCGTTCTTGCATTTTTCAATAATTCAATTATAGCACGATTCATCGTGCCTGTCAGAGAATCCCGGCGAGCAGGGCAATTGCTTACGAAAAGAAATGGATTAGTAACGGATGGACCATGTGTGCAATGTGGGGACGGTTCTTTTATTTCATAAACAAAATTGAATAAAATGAAATAAAAGAACCGTCCCCATATTGCACTTCATTTTTCCTCTTCAGTATTTTCTAGTATAAAATCAAGTATTTTTTCCTTGGGTCTTTGTTGAAATAAAAGAACCGTCCCCTTGTTTCACCTGTCGCATTGAAATTACAATGAAGAACAACAGCCCCAGACACATCAGAACGTCTCCGATGCTGAGCATTTGCGGCATGGGGTAGGGTTTCGGGATGGGAATAATATCGGTTAGAAAAGCAAGCCGGGTCTGTGCGGTGATCAGGACATGATTCATATCCAGCTGTGTCGATGTAATCCTGGACATATCGTACCCCGCTTTACGCAATCCCTCGCCGGAAACCGGCATGTATCCGCTATTCGCAAGGACCGCGGCGGTGTTCATCAAAACTCCGGCCAGGATAATCGCCATTGGCCAGCGGGAGAGGTTCAGTACAACGCCAGTCAGGAGAAGCGCGAAAGAGATTACAAACAGGATCGGAGCATATGGCATGATCGAATTCGAAAAGGTTTTAAGAAATGGAAAATTGAATATAACAGGGATATAGCGAAAAATCAACCCGATCCAGATAAAAAAAGCTCCTCGCAATGTAGTTTGCGAGAGATTTTTAAAATTCCCTTTTAGAATAAATCCGATAATCACAGCCAGAATAAATGTTTCAAGTAGCATTCTGATCAAATATTCCTTTCTTTTTTCGGAGCAATTCTGTAAATTTCTCTGTTAATTTCGGGTTGAATTGCGTTCCCGCATTTTTTGATAATTCCTGGATCGCCTCGTCCAAAGAAAGCGGCGTCCGATAGGATCGATTGGAAGTGATCGCATCGTACACATCCGCCAGAGCCAGAATGGCCGATTCGGTACTGATCTGCTCGCCGGCCAGATGGTCCGGATATCCTTTTCCGTCATACCGTTCATGATGATGCCGAATGATAGAGGAGACATCTTTCAGGAAATGGACATTCTGGATGATGTCCGCACCGATTGTGGGATGCTGTTTGATCTGTTCATATTCCGCATCCGTAAGAGCGGTTGTTTTTTTCAAGACAAGATCGCTGATTCCAATTTTCCCTATATCATGCAAGAGCGCTGCCATTCGTATGTTTTCAATCTTGTTTTCCGGCAGGTTGATGTGCCGGGCCAGCTCTACCGCATACGTTTCCACCCGGGACGCATGCTCGCCGGTATAGGTGTCCTTTGCTTCGGTCAGTTTATTGAAAGCTTTGATCGTATCCAGATAAGTTCCGCGCAGGTCGGTGTATTGCTTGAACGAGAAGCGGGCAAGCAGCAAAGGCCCCAGGAATAGTAAAACCGCGCCGATTCCATAACTGTTATAGGCAAGAAAAATGATGATTCCAAGGCTTCCGACCAGAATGACATTGAGCAGGATGCCTCTCATATTTGACACCCAGATATAGAAAAAAGATTGTTTTTTCAATAATGAGAAAAAAACCGACATGATCAGACTATTCAGGAACGCATAAAGAACGGTAACAAGAAGAGTCAGTAAAATGTTGAACTGACCTGGAATTCCGCCAAGCAGGAAATAGGTAAGTCCTGCAAGCCAAATGGCCAGAATCCCCTGTGCCGCATTGAAAAGAGTTTTATACGGAGAAGTATTAAGAAGATGGGATACATTATTCGTTCCTGGGATTTTAATAATACGAAACAGATATCCGGCGCCGGTGACGATGGATCCAACCAGAGGGCCCTGAACAATAAGCGCCGCCAATACAATCGCATGGCTGACCGATAAACCCATTCCGCTTGGCAGGCGCAGAACCAGGGATTCTGTAATTGCGGCTAACGCAGACCAGAAAAGAAGCATCAGCCAATCAATCGTCCCTCCGCGGTTCGCTACGATCAACAGTCCTATGGTGACAGCGGATAAAAGGATGATTAAGCTGATGTAAATTTTCACCTTAGGCGGTAAAGTCATGTCACCCCTCAAATTCTTTGCAAGAGCTTCTCCTGGAAGGATTCAGGAATCTTACTCAAAATAATTAATTAGTCCGGTTAATGCAAGAGTTCTTAGATTAGTACCAGCAAAAACCTGCGCCGGCTGACAGCACTAATGCAGCCAGAGTAGCAACAACATAAATAACTTTTTT
>CAZJXH010000354.1:0-2999 GCA_964549475.1 uncultured Oscillospiraceae bacterium | reverse complement strand
TTGGCATCCAGCAGGTTTCGGATTGGCATATCCGTATCGTATTCTTCATCCACCTAAGTGTGGCATACTCCGTCGGCATGTCCTAAAACCGGGATTTTCGTATTATTCATGATCATTTGAACAAAAAGATTCGATCCGCGCGGAATGATCAGGTCGACCTCCTCTTCCATTTTAAGAAGATCCATCACATCGGTTCTAGTCATCAGCAGAGAAATCCATCCTTCGGGGATGTTTTCTTTCCGAGATGCCTTTTGGATGATTTTTGTCAGAATCCGGTTTGTTTCGCTGGCTTCCGTTCCGCCTTTGAGCAGGACCGCATTGGAGCTCTTCAGACACAGTCCGGAAATCTGGACCAGCGCGTCGGGCCTTGCCTCGAAAATAATGCCGATCACGCCGATCGGACAGGTGACGCGATACAATTCCAGATTCTTATCCAGTTGATTCTGGTAGGTTGTTTTCCCGATCGGATCCGGAAGGCGCGCCATGTCATAAAGGCCTTTGACCACATCAAGCAATTTGTTCTCGCCGAACAGGAGGCGTTTGATCAATGGCTCGGCGATTCCGTCTTCTCTGGCTTTTTTAATATCGAGCGAGTTGGCTTGAAGGATTTCGGTCTTGTTTTCGATCAATTCCTGTGCGATTCGTTCCAGCGCCCTGTTCTTTTGGGTAGAGGTCATTGCGGCCATTTGAATCGAGGCGTCTCGAGCCTTCTGTGCAATTTGTTTTACTGTTTCTTCCATCGGAGGACCTCCATTGAAAAAGTGTATCGGATTTGTGGATGAAGTTGTGGATAAATCGGCTGAAAATCATTGTGGATAATGTGGATAACTCTGTGTATAACCTGTACGACAAGGTTTTTACACAATCCTGCCGTGGAGAACCCTGAATATAAAGGATTTAACTTTTTTACCTTGAAACGGCAAAAACAAATGCCGGGTATCGGGTTCTGCGAATTCCATTATTATCAATCTGTTTCATTGCTTCCATATATTTATGGCATTCAGCGTGTCCTCCTAGCACGGACATTCTGAATATATTATTTTTATGCTGCGGTTTCCATCAAGTGAGCTTTCGAATCATAGCGCTTCTCTTCCGATTTACTTTATCGGAAAGGTATTCTGTACCTCCTCGTAGGATTCCGGTGTTCCGATGTCAATGCATTCTCCGTCGAAAAGATATGCCAGCACGGGCTTTTTCGTATAGAGCCATGCCGGGAAATTGCCGGGGGCATCGGGCGTATTCCCTTCGTCAAGGTATTTTTTGATGGATGGAAGGGTCTCGCGCTTATAAAAATAAGTCGCGAAAAAAGCAATGTCGGATTTGGGGTTTTTGGGTTTTTCCTCCATGTCCACAATAATATTGTTCGTGTCAAGGATACCAACCGCCATACGCTGCAATTCGGATAGAATCGGAATCTGTTTGGCTAATATCATGTCTTTGCCACTGGAAATAAAAGCATCGAAAGAATCTTTCAGACGATAGGTGAACAGGTTGTCCCCCGCGATGACGACGATATCTTCGTCGATATGCAAAGCGTCTATCGTGAACTGCATGTCTCCGATCGCTCCAAGCTTGCTGTCCTCGTCTGTTGTTCCATCGCTGATCACCGTGATGGTCTTGGCGGAGCGTTCCTGTCTTTTTTTCTTCCATTCTTCAAAGAGCGGATAAAATCTTGCATTGCTGATAATGATAATCTCATTGATCGGATCAATGGTTTCAATTTCACTTACAATATAATCAAGAATCGGTTTCCCCTTGACCGGCAGCAGCGCCTTGGGGACATTGCGGGTCAGCGGATACAGTCGCGTGGCGTACCCTGCGGCTAAAATGAGTGCTTTCATATGATTCAACCTTTCTCTTGCGTTTTTATAAAGGGTTCCTGTCTGATCGTATATGCTTGAAATAGTGAAACATATTGCATGGAATCATTCCATTATATAACTTTCTCCGCTTATCTGCAACGCCGCCGAAATCCGATTCGAAGGAATCATACGGTGCGATGATGCTAAGACGCAGTTCTTCCCGGGCTTTGCCGTTCGACAGCCAGCATTTGCCGGTCTTGCTGAAAAGCTCCCTGGCCTGTTCGATATCCAGGACTCGTTCTCCGTATGGAGGGTTTGTGATGATCAGTGCCTTGGAATAGCCGGTCCATGAGGCAATCGCGTCTACTGTAAGCGTTGTCGCGTCTCCTCTTCGAAAGGAGATCAAATGTTCCATGTCCGCTCTTCTTGCGTTTTCTCTTGACAGTTTGATGTTTTTCTCGTCAATATCCGCGCCAAAAATGAAAGGCGCGTCCACCGGCTCTGAATCACGCAGATTCATCGCCTCCTCCCTGGCGTTTTGGAATGCTTTCACCCCGATAACCGGCCATTTCTCTCCTGCGAAGTTGCGATTGATTCCCGGTGCGACATTCATTGCGATCAAAGCCGCTTCAATCGGAATGGTTCCGGATCCGCAGAATGGATCGATCAAGGCTTCCTGTCCGAACGGAGCCCATTTCGATAAAAGAACCAGTGCCGCCGCAAGAGTCTCCTTGATCGGCGCAATGTGGGCCAATGGCCGGTATCCGCGCTTATGAAGGCCGTCCCCCGACGTATCGATCATAAAAGACACCGTGTCTTCCACAATGGAAAATTGGATTTTCAGTAATCCGGAAAGCTCGTCTTCCGGCATAATAGAGCCAGAACGCAATCCTCTCTTCTCCGAGACTTTTCGCACAATCGCCTTTTTAATGATTCCCTGGCATGCCGGAATCCCGAAAAGGGCGGATTTTCGCGAGTATCCATTCACATGGAAAGCCCAGCCTTCGGGGACGATCTCCTCCCAGGGAAGTGTTAGCGTCAAATCGAACAATTCGTCGAATGTGACCGCACGGCCCTTGTCTATCATGACAAGCACCCGTTCCGCGGTACGAAGCCAGACATTGCAGCGTGCGACTGCAAGGGCGAAATCCCCAGGGGGCCGCGTCAGGATGACTTGGCGGTTGCGCGCCTCGATCT
>CAZJXH010000353.1:0-3035 GCA_964549475.1 uncultured Oscillospiraceae bacterium | reverse complement strand
TCCACATCCTCCGCAACGCCGTCGACCACGGGCTCGAATCGCCGGAAGAGCGGTTTTCTCATCGCCCAGCCACATGTGAGGAGCTGCGCCGAACAGGGACAGCAGATAATTCAGTAATCCCTCGGGATCAAAAATCCATTGCCAGATGAAAGAAACCGTGACCCACGACAAGATGACCGGAACGAATACGGCGGCTCTGTACAAGCTGCGTCCTTTCCGGATGGACTGGATCATGATGGCAAGAAGCAGGCTGAAAACAAGGATCGCCGGAACATACAGCAGCAGGAATTTAAACGTAATCAGGAAAGAATTGCGGGACAATTCGTTGGTGACCACCTCGATGAAATTCTGAGCACCTACAAACAGAGGGGTTTTTGATATGCCGTTCCAGTCCGTCAAGCTGATGTAAACGGAATAGGCCATCGGAATCAAATTGAACAGCAGCATTCCGACAAGACTGGGCGCCAGCAGAATGAATATCGTCATTCTTTTCGTATGTTGATTTTTTTCCAACATCTGAATTCCTCCTTGTTTTCTCGAAAGAGTTTAACGTTTAACTTCGCAAAAAAAAGTCAGATTGAACGAACCGACTTTCTCTCGATCAATGAAATCGGCAGTACGACATTCTCTCCGCACATTTTGTTTTTTCCTTCAATGCTGTCGATCAGCATCTCCGCTGCACGGATCCCCTTTAAATAAATATCCTGGTGAATGGTTGTCAGCGGAGCTTGCATCATGGAGGCGAAAATGACGTCATCAAATCCGACGATGGACAAATTGTCCGGAATGATCCTGCCATGGTCATAAACAGCCTTGACGATCCCGAATGCGAGGATGTCAGCCGTTGCAAACACGGCGGTAATATCCGGGTGCTGTTCAATGATCCGAGACCCTGCTTCATATCCGAATTCAAAACTGACGCTGTCTTCGAAAACCAATTTCGGATCATACAGGCCATATTCCATCATGGCTTTCTGATATCCTCTGAAACGCCTTTCTGTTACGCCGTTCTTGATGATCTCCCCATTGACAATCGCAATCTTCTGATGGCCTTTTTGAATCAGATGGCAAGTGGCCATATATCCGCCCTGTTCGTCGTCAATCGCGATGGTGCACATTCCCTCGCCCTTGATATAGCTGTCGATCAGGATGATCGGAATGTTCAGTTTCTCCAGTTCGTCCAGCAGTTTTCTTTCCAGAACGCCCAGCAGAACCAGCCCGTCCAGATTCCGTTTTGTCGGAATATCCGAATAATCCTCTTTTTTATCAATGCCGGAAATAATCAGATGAAACCCGCGATTGCGGCAGACGCTCTCGATCCCGCTGATAATCTGGCTGTAGAATGGATTCGACAAAAGGCCGTCCTGCCGGTTCTCGCTATAAGGAACAAAAAAGCCGATGAGTTTGGACTCGTTGTTCACGAGTGTTCTCGCACTGATGTTCGGAACATAATTCAATTCAAGCATGGCGGCTTTGACTCGCTCGATGGTGCCGGCCGATACCTTGGAATGTTTTCCATTGATGACATAAGATACCGTTGCGGGCGTTACTCCGGTAAATTTGGCGATGTCATTGATTGTGACTTTTTTCATAATACCCCATCCATTTCATTTCTGTCGTTCACTGATTCATTCCAATGCGCTATTTCGATTTACAAGCTCAAATTTGTAATTTTTTAGCCTCAATTATAATCTGTAGTTTATTATCTCCAAGTCCCCGGATTTCTTTACTTTTTTTGATCCGTACTTGCTTTATGTTTATATTTATGTTTATATTTATCTGTTATTTATATTTATATTTATCTGTTATTTATATTTCGGTTTCTGTTTCAATGGGATGTGTTCTTATTTATTTGCTTGAACCGGGTGGTATTTATTCGCAATTCATAGGATTTGTTCATGAGATGGTTTTGAGTCAAGATTGGTTAAGCGTTTAACTTAATTAAATGATATCACGTTTCAATTAATAACGCAATACTTTTTTATAATTTTTTAATTTTAACTTTTTTAACTTTTGCCGGAATGCAATACGGGTGCAATATGGGTGCAATATGGGTGCAATATGGGTGCAATATGGGGACGGTTCTTATATTGCATAAACGGAATAAAATGAAATATAAGAACCGTCCCCATATTGCACCCATATTGTAATGAATGATATTTTGTGGATTGTCTGCTGTTATGTGATGTCTTTTGTTTTCGCGATGATTTCAATCAGTCTTTTCGCATATACCGCCAGTTTGTCATCGGTCATTCGGAGGGAGGGGCCTTTGACGCTGATCGCCATCAGGCATTCTCCGTTTTTATTCTTGATGGGAACACTGACGCAGCGGATTCCATATTCATGCTCCATGTCATCAATCGAATAACCCCTTTTAACAATTTCGGCAAGGTTTTTCTTCAGACTCGCACCATCGGTAATGGTATTCGGTGTAAACGCCGTCAAGCCGGCATCGATCACCGCCTGGATTTCCGCTTCCGACCGGTAGGCCAGCATTGCTTTTCCCAGACCGGTACAATACAGCGGTGCCTTGTATCCGATGATGTTTCCTTCCGGAAGCGAATTGGGCGGACTATAGGAATCGATGTAAATGACATTGGTTTCTGAAATAGATCCCAGATAAATCGTTTCGCCGATTTCATCACAAAATTTCTGTATGGTGGTTTTCAGCGTATTGACAAAATTATTTGAAAGATAAAAAGCGTGGCTGAGCTCCAGGACTTTGTGATATAAAGTGTATTTTCCGGTTTTTTGGTTTTTCTTGACGTATCCGCATTTTTCGAAGGTCGAAATGATATTGTGCACACTGCTTTTGAGCATTCCACTGAGCTCTGCAAGTTCTGTGATTCCTCTTTCCGGATTCTCGGAATTGAAGTAATCAAGCAGACTCAATGCTTTATATAGTGATTTGACTTTTACATCTGTAATGTTTTCCACCGGATTTACCCCGTTTCATCATTTATTGATCGTTTTGAAAATGGCAAGTACTTTGTTAACTCTAAAACTTATGTTATCCGCCGAGGAAAATTTCTGTA
>CAZJXH010000352.1:0-3045 GCA_964549475.1 uncultured Oscillospiraceae bacterium | reverse complement strand
CGAAAAATCCAACCAGAATGTAGGAGGCGATTTTTAAATCACCCGTAAATAAAGTGGTTTGTGCAAGCTCCCGCAATTGGGAGATATGAAATCCACCCTCTGCCGTACTATCTGAAGTGGAATTGAGCAGAAGAGGAACCAGCATAATGACCGGCATCAGAAATGTCATCAGGACATTATTCATGAAAAAGATCGGCGTGCGCAATAAGACCATCACGTCTTTCTTTATATACGTAATAAAAGCGCTTCCGGAAGCAGAGGATTCCTCGAGCTCCTTTCTGGATAATTTTCGCCCTTTCGAGCTGGAGGATGCGATCCCGATCACCCCTTTGAAATAAATCAGATTGCCCACCCAGTACAAAATCACAAACGCCAAAGCGGTAATTGCAATAAAAGCGGCCATCATCCCGAGAGAATCCCAGCCTTCCGGCTTCGCCAGCGCATAATTGATAAAATAGGTTCCCGGAAATATTCCGGAAGAGATTCTTGAGATTTTGTCCGCACTCTGTGATAGCGTCTCTGCAAAATTCGCTGCATCCGAATTGGATAAAAGCGCCTGCATACCAAAGCTCACGCCAAATCCCAGCAGGATGGCCAGGATGCTTGTGATCAATGTAAAGCGGTCCTTGTTTCGTGCGGCGGGAGAAAAGCGCATCAGCAGCATGATGATCAGCGAAGCCAGAACCAGCGGTGCGATCGGCAGCAAAAGGATGGCAATGGTCATGTACACATAGTAGAGAATCCCACTTTTCTCCAGAATTCCGTATGTCACCATGGCAGGAGCCAGCAAGGCCAGTGTCACTAGATACTCATACACCAGCGTCACCAGGAATTTCGCGATGAGAAGCTCACCCGGCTTGACCGGCAGCGGCAGTAATTTCTCGATATCTTTTGAAAAATAAAAAACACTCATCACATAAAGCAGCCCGATGAAGAAGACTAGAAAGGCGATCACACTGACAGCCAACCCCAAAATCAGGGACTGCAGCCCCAGCGGTTTTAAAAATTCAAACCCGCCATTCACATACATCACGGCAAGCCCGCCCATATAGACTCCGGCAAATCCAAGCATGATGGCGGAACCTGCTCCGCTTATTTTTATTTTTCTTTTTCTCTTTGCACGATCGCCGCCAAGGTTGGCAAGCCCGTTGCCCTTCAACATTGCCATTACAAGCAAGATAATATTTCTCATAAAATTCTCCTGTTCGATTTTAACCAATTTCATCCGATTTCGTTCGACTTCGTGTTCAGATTGCACTTTCTGCGGCTTCGTCGTTCGTCATCTCCAAGAACATCGCTTCCAAGGATTCCTTTGATTGGAAATGCTCGCGCATCTCATCGATGGTTCCTGAAAACAGGATCTGCCCTTTGTCGACAACAGCAATCCGGTCGCAAACCTTCTCCGCCACATCCAGAACGTGAGTGGAGAAAAAGACGGTTTTTCCATTGTCTGCATGCTCCCGCATCATTTCCTTCAATTCAAAAGAGGATTTCGGATCCAGTCCGGTCATCGGCTCATCCAGTATCCAGACATCCGGGTTGTGAATCAGCGCCCCGATGATCAGCAGTTTTTGGCGCATGCCATGGGAATAGCTCTGGATCTTGTCTCCCATGGCGGCTTCCAGTCCAAACCGGGCGGCAAGCTTCGTGATGCGTTCCTTCCGGATATCCGCGGGAACTTCATACAAATCGCTCATAAACTTTAAGTACTCGATCCCTTTGAGTCTTGGGAAAATGTTCGGATCATCCGGCACAAAGCCAAAGCTTTTCTTTGCTTCAATCGGTGTTTTGACAATATCGTGCCCGTTTACGAGAATCGTTCCCTTGTCAGGAGATAGAATTCCGGTGATCATTTTGATTGTAGTGGTCTTCCCAGCTCCGTTCGGGCCTAAAAATCCGAATATCTCCCCGTTTTTTATTTGCAGCGTAATGTTGTCCACTGCATTTGTTTTGCCATTGTAGCTTTTTGTTACATTTTGAATTTCAATCATATTTGCCTCCTGCAAGCTCTTTATTACGAATTTTTTGTAATTATTTTTCCTCTATCTATTATCTATCTTTTTAGTTATATTTCAAGATGTTTTTTCATCTTTCCCTTTTTTTATTCACTATTATTATGTATATTCTGCTTGTCAGTCCGTTTTACGCTGTATTCTGGGGCGGTTCACTCGTTTGCATCTATATTTTCACCTGTTCGTCCGTCTGTTTTGCTGATTTTAAAATCCAATAGCCGCCATCCTTTTCCATCACTTCGCAGTTTCCAAAAAGTTCCTTCAGCCGATCAACACTTGATGGAGCTCCCTGCTTTTTTTGGATCACGACATAAAGAATTCCGTTTGGATTCAAATGGCGGAACGATTCTTCATAAAATAGAAAAACCGTCTTCTTCCCTGCGCGGATCGGAGGATTGGTCAGTACAACATCAAACTGCTCCTGGATTTCACTAAATCCATCCGATATCCGGATGTCTGCAAATTTCACCAGATTCTTCTGTGCATTCTCCTTGGCAAGAAGAACAGCCCTCTCGTTGATATCAACCATTGTAATCGAAATCGGCGGGAACACACGCTTTAAAATCGTACCAATCGGTCCATATCCACAGCCCAGATCCAAAATGGACATTCCGGTGATTATTTTATTCGACAGATCCACAATTGCCGTCTTGAGCAATAATTCACTTCCAAAATCCAGTTGTGTCTTAGAAAACACACTGCAGTCCGTTGTAAAAGAAAAATCAATTCCATTCATCCGGAACGTGATTTCTTTTGGTTTGCTTTCTGTTGTCGGTTTTGAGTCAAAATAGTGTGGCATTTTTCATAAACCCTCATCACTTCTAAAAATTGTGGTCTTTTTAATTGCAAGGTACAACGGAATTCCGATCAGATAGGTGACCACGAATTCTCCCAGCATGACCGAGCCGATCGGCATGGTCAGAACTACACTCAGACTATTCGCCAATTCCCTGATTTCCGGTATCACCAAAGGCAGGTATCCGCCGACAATGACACCATTGAATAGGATTGTAGGGATTCGCAGTAAAAACGG
>CAZJXH010000351.1:0-3063 GCA_964549475.1 uncultured Oscillospiraceae bacterium | reverse complement strand
GTTGATGATCGCGCCGGATATTCGTTTGGGTATGTTAGCTGCCGCCATTCGACATGGCCTCCTTTATTTCATCAAGATAGTCCGGATAAACGGAAGGGACGGCACCATTGGAATCAATGACACAATCCCCGACCAGGTCCATAGCCAGATTATTGATCTCTTCTATTATAACATCCGGAAAGGTATTTGAAACAGACGCAATCCGGCGAAGTTCCTGCAGAAAATTACCGCACGAATGAGCGGTGGAAGATGAAAATTCGCAAAGAAGGGCCATCACCCTGGACTGCTCCGAAGAAAGGCACTGAACCAGCAGCAGAAAGGCGCTTTCCGGGACGTCCGGGAAACAAGCGGGATCAGGACATACCGGGGAAACAGACAATTGAAAATCACAGCTCTTCTCATCGGGAATCGCATCTGGCCGCACATCAGACGGCCATTCCCCGGCTTTTTCCTCGAAAAAATCGTCCGGGGCATCCTCTTGCTCCTGCCGGCTGATCAGATGCTGCCGAACCTGCTCTGAATCTGTTTTAAGCTTCGACAGGACATCATTGTCAACATAAAAAATCTTTTTCTCTTTTTGCTTTTGCTCCGCCTGATATTCCTGATAAAAAGCAATGCATTGCTTCTCGATGAGCGCGGTCTGACTTTTGGAGAGACGCCCCTTGTTGATACTCCAGCGGTACCCGGTGAAATCCCGCAGGAGCGATTCAACGGTACGCAGCAGTCCGGTTGTGAACTTGCGCCATTTCTTCATCGCATTCAGTCCGGGAATCAGGGTGGATTCGATTGTCCGGGGCAGAAACACATAAGTGATTTTACTATTGATCCTGGTATCGTTCATCCGGCTCATCTGGCCGTGCTCATAGAAGAGCGCAGACTCGAACGGCTTGAAGGCAGACGGGGCGGACCCCTTCCCGCAAAAGGCCGCCAGCAGGTTTTTCTTCTCTTTCTCCATATATTTCGTGTTCCAAAGGGAGAAAACACAACAAATGGCGTCTTCTAAAATCGAATCGTAGCCATTCTTGTAAAAACGCCCTTCTGTAACCGGATAATCGCTGCATTCTTCCAATGCGTGTAAAAAACCAGGCCTCTTCTCTCCATCTAAAAAATACAAGATGCATTCCTGATAAAGATATTTGCCGGTCCTCTCGCCCAAAATGCCCTCGACCACGGAATAATACTCCAGATCCAACCCGTAATAAAGAATGAAATCGCGCACCCAGACCGCGAGATAGGGATCAAAAGCCAGGCTCTTGCAGCGGGCTTCCTTCCATACAAATAAAATCTGATCCAGCGCATCTCCGGGGGATGAGAATCCGATCAGATGAATCAATTCATAAACGTATAAAAAGACATAAGAAATTTCTGTCTGGATAAAAATCTTCTTACGGACATTGCTTCTCCAATAGAAGTACCAATCCGACTGTATGGGATTCATCGAGGAATAATCCGGAAAATAGGCGGAAAAAGGAACTTCTTCGGCGGGCAGGCCTTCTTTGCCGGCATAAAGACCCGCCTGACGAAAAAAAGACTGTTCCGGGCCCGGAGAAAAGGGAGAGAGGCTCTCCATGCTCCCCGACGCAATGTCCTCGTTTTTCGGAGGATGAAACCAGGGATGGTCTTTGAATGCGGCCGAGGAATCCTCGAGGGAAAATTCCGCAAGAGACGGTTCTACGGCGGAGGATTCTTGGAAAGGCGGGATTTTGTCTACACCACCGGGCAACTCCGGTGTCTTGCCATCCGATTTTTCAACACCCGGATGCGGCGTTCTTTTGCCGCTTTTCGGGAAAACGGCTTCCAGAAAATCCAAAAGCGCCGCATTGATGTTTTCGCTTGTCTTTTCGAAAAAAGAAGAAGAGCCGGAGGAAAGCGGCCGACGGGATGGCAAATCCGGCTCCTCCTCCAGTATGATTTCGGTTCCGTTCCATTCCGTTTCGTCTATGAAAATCTCTTCGTCTTCGTCAACAGCTTCCACATGCCGATCTGAAACAGCGGCATGGCATTCCGAGATGTCCCGCCGGTTGTGACCGGGCTTCGGGACAATGTCTTCCTGGCTTCCACGGGGTTCGGATATCATGACAGCTTCCTTTCTCCCGCACCGGCTTGTGAAAAAAGGAACGGGACAGAAGAGGTCCGATTCTGAACAAGCATCTGCAGAACAGCGGAATCTTGAAGCCACGGAAGCAACTGGGGTTTTTCGAGAAAAACCGGCATGCGGTCGTGAATGGGAGCGAGCTGGATGACCGCCGGCATGGTTAAAATGACAAACTCCTCCATAGACGGGCTTTTCTGGTATATTCCCGCCATAAAAAACAAGGGGGAATCCGCCCGGCGGATCCAGTATTTCCCGGGAGCCGGACTTTGCGGCGCCGAAGAAATCAAATCCAGAAGCGGAGCGGAGGACGGCTTTTTCCACTCAAAAAATCCGCGGGAAGGGATGATGCACCGATTGTGAAGAAGGGCCTCCCGGAAAGTGGACTTTTCCTGCACACTTTCCGCTCGGGCATTGATGATGGAACCGCCTCCGTCCCAGCGCGAGAAACCCCACTTCATCGGCTTAAGCATGCATCGGCCCTCTTGCTCGACCAATACCGGGGTGAGAAGACTCGGAACTACCTCTGCCTCTGAAGGACCGGTGGATTTCATCGAAAAGCTGTCCATATCAGAAAACCGCTGGTTTAATTCTTCCAATATGGATTTCATCTCGATAATCTCATCTTCTGTGATGACCAGATAGCGTCCGCACACAATACCACCCCTTTCAACCGGCTCTCGGCAACCAGTTGTTTAAATGATCTCTTAAAAGTTATTTCAATGCTTCATCTTTAAAACGGCAAACGCCGGGTTCTTTAAAAAATCAGATGCGCCGGTTATTTCTCAAAATACCAGATGCTGTCGTCATAAAAAAGATAGACCATTCTCCCGTTTACCTTGCATGTGTAGCGGATTCCAGAGCCTCCTGCCTTAAGGGAGACGGCGCGTCTCCGATCCACTACCTTGCTCACTTCATATTGTACCCCATTCTCCCATAAAAAAGAAAGGGGGGTCAACTGCCCGGAAACA
>CAZJXH010000350.1:0-3064 GCA_964549475.1 uncultured Oscillospiraceae bacterium | reverse complement strand
CCGCTGCCGCAGTAAAAGGGACAAACAGCGTCATCGCCTCGGTCACCAGAGAAAATCTCGCCGACATGCGAAGAATCGCGGAAGAGAACGGACATGTCCTGGCTGTCACGGCCCCTGCTGTGGATGGGATTGTCGAACTGACGGAACATTTGAAGAAAGACGGATTCAACAATCTCCTCGTCCAGTACGCGACCCTTTCTCCGGCCGAGGCGTTCCAGATAAACTCCATCGCGCGGCGTGCGGCGCTCAAAGGGAATGTGAAGGCGCTGGGGTATGCCGGCCTTCGATTCATCGAGGAAGAAAACCAGATGAAAAACACCGTATCCGCCATCAACGAAATCATCAAGTATGGCGGGATCTGCGTTTTGCCGAATTTCGACCCGGCGCAGCTGGTCGCTCTTATGACGCTCCGGCTGAATATTTTCACTGATCCGCAAAAGCCGATCCAGGTCGAGCCGAAGGTCTATCCCATCGGGGAGCCGGACCGGAATTCCCCGGTTTTTGTCACGACCAATTTCTCGCTTACTTTTTTTATTGTATCCGGCGAGATCGAGAACAGTGGAATCAGCGCATGGCTGGTTGTTCCCGAATGCGAGGGCCTGAGCGTTCTGACCTCCTGGGCCGCCGGCAAATTCTCCGGTGCGATGATTGCGAAATTCATCAAGGAATGCAAACTCGAAGAAATGATCGACACCCGGACGATCACTATCCCGGGGTTTGTGTCCCAGATCAGTGGAGAACTGGAGGAGAATCTTCCCGGATGGAAAGTCATGGTCGGACCGCAGGAAGCGATCGACCTGGACGGGTACATCAAAGCGTTCATCAAATAATCCGTAAAAATGGATGAAATGACTGTATAGTGTGTATTACCCGATAAAAAAATGCAGATAAAAAAGTAAATAAAGATTGCAGATGGAAATGTAAATAAAAAATGCAGATGGAAATGTAAATAAAAAATGCAGATGGAAAAGCATTCGCTGTTGATTTACTTCTTAAAAATTGATAGACTGACTCAAAGGGTTGATGAAGAAGTTTTCATGAACCCTTTGTTTAAAAATCAGCAAAAAACAGCAGTCATAACATAATAAGAATACAGAAAGGGTACCGCTTCATGCCTCTTATAACCTTCAATCCCGGCGAAATTTCTGTGGAAGTGCCGACGCACGCCCCTTTGCTCGATGCGGCGAAACGCGCCGGAATCTCCGTCGAAACCCCCTGCGGAGGAAACGGGATCTGCGGCAGATGCCTGGTCCGGATCGAATCGGGCGCGGTTGAATTCGATAACAATGGCATTTTGACAAAACAGATGACCGACGAGGGACTTGTCCTTGTATGCAGGACCAAAGTGCTTGACGTGCCGGTTTCCGTGAGCTATTTTACAAATGTCGGGAAAGAGCAGGGGAAATTCTCCAAAATGTCGGATGACATCCTGCTGGTCGATCCGAAACTGCTGCCCGGTCCGCAGGATTTTGACGCGATTGTAAAAAACGAGATCCTGACGGTTCCGGAACCTTCGATGGGAGACGGATTGTCAGACTACGACCGTTTTAGAAAAACAGTCTTGACGACAATCGGCGGAAACGATGTCGAAATGCCGATCGCAATCATGCGGACCCTACCGGTGATTCTCAGGGAGGACGGCGGATGCCTGTCGATAGCCTATTATAAGCAATTCGAGGCTGTCAGGATCGTGGCGGTCGGGACACAAGAGAAAAAAACCATCCATTACGGCATCGCCGTCGATATCGGGACCACGACGGTCGCGGTCAAGCTGGTCGATATGGTAAAAAGGGACATGGTATCCTCAAAAACAGAATATAACAAGCAGATCGAATGCGGGCTGGATGTGATCAGCCGGATCAATTACGCCCGGAAGCCGGAGCGCCTCGAAGAGCTGCGCGCCAAGGCCCTGGAAACCATCAACCGCATCACAGGCGAGCTTTGCGAGGAGAACGGGATCGATCCCGGCACGATTTACAGCGCCTCCATTGCGGGGAATACGACCATGATCCATCTGTTCCTGGGCGTTGTGCCCGAATACATCCGTCTGGAACCCTACACTCCCGTTCTTTATCAGGTTCCGCTTTATAAAGCAAGGGAGCTGGGGATCGCCATATCCCCCGATGCTCCGATCCGCATCGCTCCTTCGGTCGGAAGCTATCTTGGCGGGGATATCACGTCCGGAATCCTGTGCACGAGCCTGGCCACGGATTCAGAGGACATCTGCCTGTTCATCGACATTGGAACCAACGGTGAAATCGTACTGGGGAACAATGAATTTCTTCTCGGCTGCGCCTGTTCCGCGGGTCCCGCTTTCGAGGGCGGAAGCATCGAAAACGGGATGCGGGCTTCTCTTGGAGCGATCGAGCGGGTCGAAATCAACAAATTGACCGGATTGTCGGTTTATTCGACGATTGGCGCGGTCCCGCCCGTCGGGATCTGCGGATCCGGGATGATCTCCCTGATTGCGGGACTGCTGAAAACCGGATGGATCGACCCTGCCGGGAAACTGGACAGGACAAGGCCCTGCAGCGCGATTGACACGAGCAGCAAAAATGCGAGATATATCATCGCGCCGGCGGAGGATTCCCCGAACAGGAAGGCGATTTTCATCACGGAAGCGGACATTGACAATCTGATCCGGGCGAAAGCCGCGATTTTCTCCGCCTGCCGCGTCCTGCTCCAAAGCGTCAGCATGGATTTCGGCGATTTGAAAAAGATCTATATCGCCGGCGGATTCGGCCGATACCTGGACATCGAAAAATCCCGGACAATCGGGCTCATCCCCGCATTGCCTCCTGAAAAATTCGAGTTCATCGGAAATTCCTCCATGATCGGCGCCTATATGACGCTGATTTCCAAGAAACACCGGGAGAAAGAATTATTGCTTTCGCAGAAAATCACCTACATGGACCTGAGCACAGAACCGGGGTATATGGACCAGTACACCGCCGCGCTGTTCCTTCCGCACACGGATTCAAAACTGTTTCCCGATTAAGAAACATGGGGAAACATGGGGACGGTTTGGGCTGACCCCATTTTAGTATACAGATTGGGGACGGTT
>CAZJXH010000349.1:0-3072 GCA_964549475.1 uncultured Oscillospiraceae bacterium | reverse complement strand
ATTACGATTCCGATAATCAAAAAAGGAAAACGGTATGATTCGATTTATATCTGGTGACAAAACACTTATGGACAGCTCGGGATCGGAGATCTGACTTCGCAGAACGCACCGGTTCCTATCATCGCGACATCCAATGGATGGACAGGCAGTGTGTACCTGCCTTTCCAATCGATTGCAATCGGTGGATACCACACGGTATTTCTGAGTGTAAAAGGATTTGTCGGGACAGCGGGAAGAGCAAACAAAGGACAGCTGGGGAATGTCTCATCCATTGATTCAAAGATCCCGATTGGCGTGATTGTTCCGGATGCGATCGGACCGGAATGGGCCTCCAATGAGAAGCTGCAGGCTGTTGAACAGAGCCAGTCGATTTTATTGACATGGCCGGAGGCGAAAGACAACATCAAGGTGACCGGATACGAAGTGTCCTATGTTTCGAGTGATAATGAAGCGAAGGATGTCGAGCTTGGGATAGTAACACAATACGACGTGACAGGGTTCAATCCATCCTCCGAGCAGCTGATTACGGTGAAAGCGGTGGATTCATCCGGGAACAAGAGCGCGGTTCCGCTGGAATATGCCTATAAGCCCGTCGGAGGACAGACCAGTTCGACTGTCGGATCCGATACGGAATCCGCGATATCCGAGTCCGGCATGGACCCCACAGCGTCTGAAGAAGGCGTAGCATCGGATGCCTCCTTGTCATCCCCTTTTAGTAGTTCGGATGAAAGCACTGCATCCGAACCGGATATAACAGGCGAAGTACCGGCAATCACACCGGAAGCGTCCGATCCGCTCGCATGGAGCCCTGCCATGTATGGAACGATCATCCCATTGGAAGTTCCCTGGAATGTAGATTATATCTATGGGAAAGGAGTTGTCCTACCCCCTCAGGACTACTCCTGGCTTATTGTAATCTTAGTGGCGACAGCGATTGTTTCCTTCTTTTTGTTCCTGGGTGTCGTATCTTTTAGAAAAAAGCATAGAGGGCATCGATTATTCAAAGGCGTATTTCAAGACATTGCAAAAAGAAGGACTGTCGATAAAGCACCGCCATCGGAGATCACGGATGATTCAATCATCCATATCGGGGATGGAATCGACTTGATGCGAGAAGAAGATCCGGATGAGGCCGAAGGTTCGGCAAGATCAGCCAGGCAAAATAGACAGTCAGAAAATAACAAAAATAAAAAGCAGCATAAACAGGATAAAAAAGATAAGAAGGACGAGCAGGAACAACAGAATAAGAAAGATAAACAGGATCGAAAAGATATTAAAGATAAGCGCGATATGCAAGACAAGCAGGACAAACAGGAAATGAAAGATAAGAAGGACGAACAGGAACAACAGAATAAAAAAGATAAACAGGATCGAAAAGATAATAAAGACAAGCGCGATATGCAAGACAAGCAGGACAAACAGGAAAAGAAAGATAAGAAGGACGAACAGGAAAAGAAAGACAAAAAGGGAAAATAAATATCCGATAATTTGAAATAAACAAGACGATGAAAAAGCAGTATGATCCGGCATGAAAAACAGATTTAAATGAACAGGAGAAAAGCATGAATCATAGGAAACAACGAATAAGATTCTGCATCATTTATCTAGCACTTGGCATAATGATATCGACGCTTTCTACGAACCCTTCTTTTGCACTTTCCGTTTACAGTGAGAGAATAGCCGTTGGAAACAGCCATACTCTGCTGATCGATGCAGAAGGAAATGTGTGGGCTTTCGGGAACAACAGCGATGGACAACTCGGAGACGGTTCCACTGCCTCAAAGGATGTTCCGGTCATGGTTTACAGCAATTCATGGTCTGGCAAAGCCATGTCGGTCGCGGCCGGTACCAGGCAGTCCTTGGCATTACTGGAAGATGGAACCGTTTTAATGTGGGGATATGGGAGTGCTGTGCAAAAAGCAGGAATTCAGGAGAAGGCTGCAGCCATTGCCGCAGGCGAAAACATGTGCATGGCAATCCTGAAAACGGGGGAAGGCGTATGCTGGAATGACACCTCCGGTCCGCTTCCGATCAAGTCGGAAAGCGGGGCTCGTCTTGCAGGAATTAAAGAAATCGCCGCCGGAAGGGACAATTTTCTTATCCTGCGGGCAGGCACGGATAACAGCGTATATCAGCTTCGTATCAGTCCGGGCAATGATTATTGGATTGCATCGAAGGTTGTTATCAATAATGATTCGACTCCGTCCCCCTCGCCCTCGCTTGATGATCCATCCCCCTCGGGAGGATTGCCGGTAGCGTATTTAAAAAATGCGGTATCCATTTCCGCGGGAACCATGTTCGGTGTCGCATTATTGAATACATACGAAGTATATACATGGGGGACCAATACCGAAAATGGCGTTCTGGGACACGGAACAGTGGGTGCCAATGGAGTGGAGCAGGCGAAAAAGGTCAATGGACTGACATCCATCCAAAAGATTTCCGCAGGACCGGACCATGTGATTGTGGTTAATACGGCCGGCAATGTTTTTGGGTGGGGAAATGCGAGAGACAAAAGGCTTGACGCAGAGAAAACCGCAAACTGTTATTCCTCGCCGGAACCTCTCGCTTTGTCCGGGATAAGCCAGTTTGATTGCGGACCCGCCTGGAACGTCCTGATGAATGGCGCAGGTGAATTTTATATATGGGGAAACAATCGAGGGATCGAAAAACTGACATTGAAACAGACCTTGCTTAAAACGCCGACGCCATCGGTCACAGCATCCATGATTTCGGATCAGACCATGACAATCACATGGAATCCACAGGAGTATTATACAGAAATGTCATCCGGATTCATGATTACCTATACCATGCCGGATGGAACTGCCGGGAAGACCCGCCTTTTGCCGTTGACAAGCCCTCAAATCACGCTTCGAGGATTGCAGGCTGCGACGAACTATAAAATCAGATTGAGTATTATTGGAAAAACCGGGTTTGAAGAAATGGCGCCGGAATTTGTTGTGCAAACTGCGAAAAGCAGCGACGTTTCCTCCTCCCTGGAATCATCATCGGGTTCTGTATTGAATCCGACGAATACCCAGGGAGCGAAGATGGAAACCTCGTCCTCTC
>CAZJXH010000348.1:0-3077 GCA_964549475.1 uncultured Oscillospiraceae bacterium | reverse complement strand
AGGACCCCCCCCTTATTTTTCATCACAAAAACACGTTCCCCGTCAACCACATCAACGAGTGCATAACCGTTATCACCGTGGTAATGTCGACAGTGTGAAATATCGATATCCATTTCTTGCAGTGTCCTGATCACATGGCCGGCTACAGCATCATCGCCGAAAACACCCAGATAGGCAGACTTGTGGCCGATCATTCGGCTGAAGACAGAAAAATTGAGTGCCTGTCCGCCTGGAAACATCCTTTCCAGGTGTCTGTATTTGTCGCAGACATTATCGCCAATTCCGATCACCTTGAGCATAGCTCGATCCCCCAGACATCATTATTACTCATATTATTTCTCATGCGCTTATATAAGTTTATATTAGCGCACAATCTACTGATTGTCAAGACCCAGTTTTCGTGTATTTGATGATAATCAATTTGCTGCATGTACGCATATAATGAGGCGTCTGCTGACTGAATATGGCAGAGCAAAGCAGATCTCGACTATTTTTCTATCCATGCCAGGTTAAATCTTGCCAGCAGGAGTCTTTTGTTCAGGAAACAATTGCCATCCATCCAACCGCTTTCGTAAAAGCAGAAAATAAATCTTTTATCGCTTGAAACTGCCAGATCAGAATAACCGCCATACTTCTCAAGAAGCGCGCCGTCTGACCAAGTGAGACCTTCATCGCGGCTGACCCGAATCGTGATGTTCTGGCGTGCTTCCTTGCTCCAGCGAATGCTTTTGTCCTGTTTCATTGCTTCCAGCCCAGCCGGATCTTCCCAAGCGCAGTTGGAAAATATCAGAATAGGGTCCGCATTATCAAAACGGCAAAGACTGCCGGCGCAAATCGGGTCGGCTAAATTCTTGTTGAAGAAGGGTTGCCCCCAGGTCATTCCGCCAGCGCCCAAGACAAAAGCCCGCTTACGAATACGATATTCACCGTGGCGCAGCGTCGCGATGATCTGGTTATTGTCAAGTTCGGCTATCGACCCTTCTGTCAGATTGCATACACCGGCTGTTTCATTGTCTTGAAGCAATTCGCCGCGCTGCCAGCTGCAGCCGTTGTCGTTGCTGAAAAGACACCCGAAGTGTGCCGGACGATGAGCAGAACCGCCTGTCGACAGCCATATCGGCGCCACTAACCGGCCATTGCGCATCATGATGCCGTGTCCTGATGCATAAGCGCCTGAATTCCAAGGATATTCCGGACGAAAACCGGCAAGAATATCCGTTAGTTCAACAGTCTCCCCCCAGGTTAAGCCAGCATCAATACTGCGGCTGTAGAAAAAGCGGCTGTAAGAGATATTCCAAAAAAAGTGCACTTCTGCATCATGTCCGGCAATCATCATCGGATTATGAATCTGCTCGTTGATCTGACCTTCGGCCAGCGTAACCGTTTCAGAAAAACACCGCCCGTTATCTTCGCTGCGAAACATCAGAAGCGATTGGACGGGTTGATCGAGTACTTTACGCCGGCCATCACAGTAAAGAAGCAATACGCCGCTTTCCGTGATAATCAAGCCTGGCACGCGATACATATCATAGCCGTTTTCCTGTGAGACAGCGATCTGCTGGACATCCAAATGAAGATGATCTTCCATTTCCTTTTTTCTCCAAGGTGATACATAATAATTTTTGCGATTATATATTTTCTTTTCAGGCTTCCCATCCTTTCAGATGTGGAATTTGAAACGTTCGCCATTAATGATCTGTGTGCCGACATAAACCGGCTTGCCATTATTCGCAAAGGCAGTGCCGCGCACAAGCAAAAGCGGATTGTTTTTTCGCAAGTTCAGGAGTTGTGCTTCCTTGGTTGTCGCCCGGCAAATTTCAATAATCTTATTTGATTTTACAATTTGTATATTTGCTTTTTCTCGAAGAATTGCAAATAATGAATCCTCAAGTGTTTCATTTAATAAAAATGCAAACTCCAAGGGAAAGTAATTGTCCTCAATTGCCATTGGCTCGCCATTGACATAACGCAATCTGGTTATAAACACAGTCTGGGATCCTGGCAATAAGCCAAGCGCCTCCAGGACATTGCTTCTAGGTACAACGATCTTATGCTCGAGCAATTTGCTGCCAGCCTTCAGACCCATTAAATTACAGGATTCGGAAAATCCCATGATATGCGTATAATCACGGCCATACTTCGGGGTCGCGACAAATGTTCCTTTGCCTTGCTTCTTCTCGACATATCCACTCGCAACAAGCTCATTCATAGCCTTTCTCGAGGTAATGACGCTGACATTGTTCTGCTTGGCCATATCGATTTCGGAAGGAAGCTTATCGCCAGGTTTGTAGATCCCGGAATTTATACCTTCTTTTAGTTTGTCCATCAGTTGCTCATATAGGGGAACTATAACATTATTATTAAACATTTTAATACTCCTGTCGGCGATCAGCCTGATCATATAGTTGCTTTAAAATAATATGACGTGATTATAACACATCGGGTTAATGGAATCCACCGTACAAAATCCAGAAAATCAAGGCTCTTTCGTCAAGTACGCAGGTACTTCCGGCACAGATCAACGAGCGAATAACAGTTATCACCGCGGCAATGTCGACAGTTCAAAATATTGATCTCCCAGACATTTTTTTGCTCATGTTATTTCTTTTTTTAATTATGTTATTCTCATACGCTTATATGAGTTTATATTAGCGCATAATCCGTGGATTGTCAATAACCAGTTTTAAAATACTCAATTCTTGATCCGTTTCACTCCGCAACAACCAATTTGTTTCATATACCGAGGCGTCTGCTGACTGAATATGGTAAAGCAAAGCAGATCACGATTGTTTTTCTATTTTTCGTGATAATCAATCCTGGTATGCGGTACATATCATAACCGCTTTTTTATGAGACTGCGATCTGCTGAATATTCAAATGAAGATGATCGGCCATTTGCTTTTTCTGTATAGGCGATGTATAATTATTTTTGCAAGTATATATACTTATATTAGCAGTTGTTATTATTAATGGAACATAGTGGAACATGTGGACGGTTCTGGTGTTGCATAAATGCAATATTGGGACGGTTCTTGTGTTGCATAAACAAAATAAAATGCAACACAAGAACCGTCCCC
>CAZJXH010000347.1:0-3079 GCA_964549475.1 uncultured Oscillospiraceae bacterium | reverse complement strand
ATAAGTCACTTAGGACATCCCATCTGTGGGGATTCAATCTATGGGCAGCCATCAATGCTTATAGCGCGTCAGGCATTACATGCAGGTTGGACCTCCTTTTTACAACCCCGTACCTTGGCCCGCATGCAATTTGAGGTTCCACTGACGACAGACATGCAGAATCTCTTGGCACAGATGGATGAAGGAGATGTATAAATGATTAAAGCTTATTTAGCAGGGATTTCAACCCAATATGAAGGGGAAGATATACAAATACAATATTGTATTTATGATGAGCAGGAGCTCATATGCAAAAACTCCGTCATGTTAGAATATCGGAAACCGGCAATTGTTGCACAGATTGCATTATTAACACTCTTGAATCAAATGGAAAAATATAGAGCCAAAGAGATAATCATTATTGTTAATGATTCTGCTATAAATCAAATCATCAAAGGAACAACATCTACAAAAAATGAAGATGTTAAGAAAATGGCTATAAAGATGAAAAGAAAGTTGAGCCAGTTCGAAAATGTGGTTATAAAGGATGTTAGCGGAGATCACGAAGAACTGATGATATGGAATGATATCTTGAAGTACTAAGACAGCCTATTTGAAAAGTTGTTGATAAAATCCCCTTCGAAGACAATTGCTTTGACATAGTTTCTACGGTGGAAACAGTTTATTTTTGGCCAGAGCTTGCGAGACTCCAGAGTTAGGTCTTAGAAGCAATTACACAAACTCCCCGCCCTCCAAACTCAAATCGTCTACCTACCACTTTATGATTTTCAAATGCAAAAATTATGGCCTAGATAACAAGGATTCCTGATATCTCTGTCGAAATATGAAAATAATGGGATTGCTGGATTATGCTGTTCGAGAAGGAGCTATCATAAAACTTACAATATCAGACATCGATTCATTGTTTTTAACGAGTTTTTATAATTCCGAGTAATTTCAAAAGGAGAATATCCACTGTGCCGCTGAAAATAATCCGAAATGATATAACCAAAATGTCCGTTGATGTCATCGTTAATGCTGCGAACACAGCTTTAAAAATGGGTGGTGGCGTATGCGGTACTATCTTCTCTACCGCCGGAGCTGAAAGGTTACAAGAGGACTGTGACAACATCGGAATGTGTAATGTTGGTGAAGCTGTCATCACAAACGGCTACAGCCTTCCGGCCACGTACATTATTCATACGGTTGGTCCTATTTGGCGCGGTGGTAGCTCTGATGAGGCACATCTTTTACATAACTGCTATACTAATTCGCTGACTCTTGCTTTGCATCACAAGTGCAAATCTATCGCCTTTCCACTGATCTCATCCGGTCTATATGGATACCCAAAGGACCAGGCGCTTCAAATTGCCATTTCTGCAATCAGCGAGTTCATCCTAAACCACGAGATGATGGTTTATTTAGTTGTCTATGATAAGAAAGCCTTTGTTTTAAGTGAAAAACTGTTTTCTGCAATTGAAAAATACATTGATGACAACTACGTTGAAGAACACCATCTTAATAAATACCGCAGAGGCATAGAGCCTTACGAATTTCAACAACTTAGATTAAAGCGGGAAATTTGTGATATCTGCGAGCCTATTCCTACAATAAAGAAAAAACGCAGTCTTGTGGATGTCATCGGTCAACTTGATGAATCATTTTCGCAAATTTTGCTGCGGCTTATTGATGAAAAAGGCCTGACAGATGTGGAAACATATAAAAGGGCCAATATTGACCGCAAGCTGTTTTCTAAAATCCGTAGTGGTAAAGGTTACAATCCCAGTAAAGTCACAGCCATAGCTTTTGCCGTTGCTCTTGAACTGAATTTAGATGAAACCAGTGATTTGCTTAGTAAAGCCGGATACACATTGTCTCATAGCAATAAATTTGATGTTATTATTGAGTATTTCATCGAAGAAGGTAATTACAACATCTACGAGATTAACGAGGCCTTGTTTGCTTTTGATCAAGCTTTGCTTGGCTCATAATTGTCGCTTTGCAAGCGACCAATTATCCTCTTTAAATTGTTATCCTTTAATCATCAAAGAAATGGAGGATAACGAAATGAAAACAAATATAAACGAATTGGTATTTATCCTTGATAAGAGCGGTTCAATGTCAGGATTGGAGAGCGACACCATTGGTGGCTACAATGCAATGCTTAAAAGGCAGCTGGGAGAGCCTGGCGAAGCCATTGTTACCACGGTGCTTTTCGATGATAACTACGAGCTTCTGCATGACAGAATCAACATCAAGGGCATCCGCCCTATCACAGAGAAGGAATACTTTGTCGGCGGCTGTACTGCACTGTTAGATGCCATCGGAAAGACCATTCATAAGATTGGAAATGCACAGCGGCATACCAGCGAGGAGCAACAGGCAGATAAGGTGATAATCGTCATCACAACCGATGGCATGGAAAACGCTAGTCAAGAGTACACCTATGAAAAAATCAAGAATATGATTGAACGGCAGAAAGAAAAATACGGATGGGAATTCATTTTCCTGGGTGCCAATATTGACGCCATCTTCACCGCTGAAAGAATTGGAATCTGTGCAAACCGAGCTGCCAACTATAATGCTGATGGTGAGGGAACTAGATTGAATTACGAGGCAGTTAGCTTTGCAGTTAGCGAATTTCGTGCAAGCAGACCAATTACAGATAGTTGGAAAGCGGAGATTGATGAAGATTTTACGCGCCGAAACAAAAAGGGCAAGAGTTAATGTATTTGGGTAACAGGATTTGCGAGTAAATCATGGTAAAGTACGGAATTGGAGGAAATGGGAGAGGACCATATGCAATATAGATATCTGACAAAATCAAGATTTAAACTGGCATTAGAATGCCCAACCAAATTATATTATGATGGCAAACCCGAATACGCCAATCAAAACATAGAAGATACTTTTTTGCTTTCGCTGGCTGAAGGAGGATTCCAGGTCAGTGAACTTGCCAAGTGCTATTTTCCAGGTGGCTATAGAATAACAACGCTGGATTATGATGAAGCATTACGGCAAACAAACGAGCTGCTAAAGCTTGAGAGCGTTGTTATCTTTGAAGCAGCTGTCCGGTTTGAAAACCTTTTCATCCGGGCCG
>CAZJXH010000346.1:0-3125 GCA_964549475.1 uncultured Oscillospiraceae bacterium | reverse complement strand
CAAACAGGAACTGACGGAACTGTTGAACGAGTATGCCGGTCGCCCGTCAAGACTGTATTTCGCAAAAAAAATGACAGAGGGTCTGGGCGGCGCAAAAATCTATCTGAAACGGGAGGATCTGAACCACACCGGCGCCCACAAGATCAATAATGTCCTGGGTCAGGTCCTGCTGGCTAAAAAAATGGGAAAAACACGGGTGATCGCAGAAACCGGCGCAGGGCAGCACGGGGTCGCGACAGCCACGGCGGCCGCTCTGATGGGCCTTGCCTGCGAAATATTCATGGGAAAGGAAGATACCGAACGGCAGGCGCTGAATGTTTACCGCATGAAGCTTCTCGGGGCGAAAGTCCATGTGGTGACCAGCGGGACCATGACACTCAAGGATGCAGTGAATGAAACCATGCGGGAATGGACGACAAGAATCACCGATACCCATTATGTGCTGGGATCCGTCATGGGCCCCCACCCTTTTCCGCAAATCGTACGCGATTTTCAAAGTGTCATCAGCCTTGAAGCAAGAGAGCAGATTCTTCAGAAAGAAGGCAGGCTTCCCCGTGCGGTAGTGGCTTGCGTGGGCGGCGGAAGCAATGCAATGGGTGCTTTCTATCACTTCATCCAGGATCCGGATGTCCGGCTGATCGGTTGCGAAGCCGCGGGAAAAGGCGTGGATACCACATTGCATGCGGCAACGATCGCAAAAGGGAGCATCGGAATCTTCCATGGAATGAAATCGTATTTCTGCCAGGATGAATACGGGCAGATTGCTCCGGTATATTCCATCTCAGCAGGTCTTGACTATCCCGGGATCGGACCGGAACACGCCTTCCTGCACGATACAAAAAGGGCGGAATACGTTCCTGTCACAGATGAACAGGCCGTGAGCGCCTTTGAGTACCTTTCAAGAACGGAAGGAATCATCCCTGCCATCGAGTCGGCGCATGCGGTTGCATACGCGATGATTCTTGCAAAAGAGATGAATCGGGATGAAAGCATCATTGTGAATTTGTCCGGCCGCGGGGACAAGGACGTGGCGGCGATCGCGCGATACAAGGGGGAGAAGATCGATGAATAATGACAACCGAAGAAGCATGCCGGACAATAATACGATCAGAAGCGGAGATGGAAACGAAGTCGGAAATAAAGACGGAAATGCCGACGAAATCAAAAGCAGAGACAGGGATATAGACGGATATGGATATGAATACAGAAACGGGAATGGGAATATAGACAGGGATGGAAACGATGCGGGGAATGAGAATAAAAACGAGATTGGAAATAAAACTGTAAAAAAGGACAAAAATCATTCCGGGAATAAAATGGAAAAGGCCTTTGAAAACGGGAAAGCGCTGATTGGGTTTTTAACAGCCGGAGATCCTTCCTTGGAAAAGACAAAAGAATATATTCTGACAATGGCGGATGCCGGCGCGGACCTGATCGAAATCGGGATCCCTTTTTCAGACCCGATTGCAGAAGGAGAAGTGATCCAGCGGGCCAATACCCGCGCATTGCAGGCTGGAACGACAACAGACCGGCTTTTTGACATGGTGGCGTCGGTCCGGGAAAAAATAGATATTCCCCTGGTTCTGCTGACCTATATGAATCCTGTATTTGTATATGGTATCGGCCGATTTTTCGATCAATGCAAAAAAACCGGAATAAACGGAATCATTATTCCAGACCTGCCCTATGAAGAAAAGGAGGAAGTCCGTGGAATTGCCGGGAAAGCCCGGGTCGAGCTGATCACGATGATCGCTCCGACATCGGAGGACCGTATCGGCATGCTGGCATCCGATGCATCGGGATTTGTCTATGTGGTTTCATCGATGGGGGTCACCGGTGTAAGAAGCGATATCCATACGGATCTGAAATCGATTATCGGGGAGATCCGAAAATTCACCAACACGAAGATTGCTGTCGGATTCGGAATTTCAACGGCGGATCAGGTGCGAGAAATTGCCGGTCTTGCCGATGGGGTCATCATAGGAAGCGCCATTGTCAGAATCATTGAAGAATTCGGCGAAAACGCAGATGGAAGGCTTGCGGAGTATGTCAGGGAATTGAAAAGAGCAATGTAGAAAATCCGAAGGCGGTTTTCCTGTTTCAGGAGAATCAGCGGAACGAAACATAGGAGAAACATAGGGAAACATAGGGACGGTTCTTTTGCAATATGGGGACGGTTCTTATATTTCATAAACGGAATAAAATGAAATATAAGAACCGTCCCCATATTGCATTCGAGCAAAATGAAACAAAAGAACCGTCCCTACATTTCGCTTCGCTTATGTTTCTTATGTTTCGTTCAAGGGATACTTGAAGATTTACCTTTTGTCTGATAAAATCATATTGAAATAATTAAAATTTAATACAAAATAATCAAATAGCAGTAAAAACAACTAATATTGATGAAAATATAAAGCTATATTTATAAAGCTATATTAAATATATTATATAATAGTGAGGTAAAAACCAATGGATGAACTGGACTATCAGATATTGAAGTTTTTGAAAGACAATTCCCGTATGAGGATTTCTGCCATATCGCAAAAAGTGAACCTGTCCGTGACCGCGGTAATCGACAGGATTAAGAAACTGGAGATTGCAGGAATCATTAAAAAGTATACAGTAGTGATTGACCCGGAGAAAATCGGAAAGGATATCACAGCATTTATTTCGGTAAGCCTTGACCACCCTAAGTACAACAGTGAATTTGTTGAATTGATGAATCAAAACAGCGAGATTCTGGAATGCCACTATATCACCGGCGATTATGATTTCCTTTTGAAAATCATCACCGGAGGGAGTGGATCGCTTGAGAGAATCCTGACATATATCAAAAGCGTGCATGGTGTCGCCCTTACCCGTACAATTGTCGTTCTGTCAACAGTTAAAAACGAGATCTCTGTTCTTCCGGAAGTCCGAAAAAACAAAAAAACCAAAGGAGAGTAGAAAGATGAAAATTGGATGTGTAAAAGAAATCAAGACCCATGAGTATCGCGTAGGGATGACTCCCGATAATGTAACAGAATATATCAAGCATTCCCATAAAGTTTTCATTGAAAAAAGTGCCGGAGAAGGATCCGGATTCGAAGATGAAGAATATGAAAAGGCCGGAGCGAAGATAATCG
>CAZJXH010000345.1:0-3208 GCA_964549475.1 uncultured Oscillospiraceae bacterium | reverse complement strand
AATCATCCTGCCTAGTTTTCTACCCAATGTCCTTTGCGGAGGCCTGAACTCATAGTCCAAAAAGGCTGATTTTCATTTGGTGTAGATGCTTTCTTTGACATTGAGCTCGTCGGCGGTAACAAACATGGATTCACCGGAAGGCGGGCGCGGGGAGCCGACATACAATTTGCTCAGCGGCTGGCGGTTCTTGATCGCGCAGTTGTTTCTTGCCGCTCTTCCCATGACCACAAGATGAAGCACATCCTCCATGATGTCTTCCAGTTTACGGTCGATCATCGATTCATCCGCAGCCGGAAAGTCGCACAGATGGACACTGATCGGCGCAGTGCTGTCAACAGACGAAACCAGATTCTGATACATGGATTCCGCCATGAAAGGCACAAACGGCGCCGACAGCTTCGAAAGAACAACCAATGCCGTATACAAAGTGGCATACGCATTGATCTTGTCCTGTTCCATTCCTTCCGCCCAGAAGCGCTCGCGGTTGCGGCGGACATACCAGTTGGAAAGCTCATCCGTGAATTCCGACAAGGCGCGTCCCGATCCGGTGATGTCATACTGGTCAAGCCCCTTGTCCACCGTCAGAATCAGGGTGTTCAATTTGCTCAGGAGCCATCGGTCGATGACCGGAAGCTCTTTCGGATTGACGGAATGTTTCGCAGGATCGAACTGGAATTGATCGATATTCGCATACATGACAAAAAACGCATACGTGTTCCACAGGGTGCCCATGAACTTGCGCTGTCCCTCGCTCACCGCCTCATCGGAGAAACGGCTTGGAAGCCATGGCGCGCTGGCGGTATAGAAATACCAGCGGACCGCATCCGCTCCCTGTTTGTCTAAAACCGACCAGGGATTGACTACATTCCCCTTGTGTTTCGACATTTTGATTCCGTCCTTATCAAGGACAAGCCCCAGAACGATACAGTTTTTGAAGGCTGCGGTGTCAAAGAGCAGAGTGGATATGGCAAGCAGCGTATAGAACCAGCCGCGGGTCTGGTCGATTGCTTCCGAAATAAAATTCGCCGGGAACTGTTTATCGAATTTATCTTTGTTTTCGAAGGGATAGTGCCATTGGGCGAACGGCATCGATCCGGAGTCGAACCAGCAGTCGATCACTTCAGACACCCGGGTCATCGGCTTGCCGCATTCCGGACAGGTGATATGAACTGCATCGATATAGGGCTTGTGCAGTTCGATGTTCTCCGGGCAGTCGCCGGACATGGCCTTCAGTTCTTCGATGGATCCGATCATGTGACGGTGACCGCATTCGCATTCCCATATCGGAAGCGGAGTGCCCCAGTATCGTTCTCTCGAGATGCCCCAGTCGACGACGTTTTCGAGGAAGTTGCCGAACCGCCCCTCCCCGATTGTCTCCGGCAGCCAGTGGATGGTTTTGTTGTTGGCGACCAGCCGGTCACGCACTTTTGTCATTTCGACAAACCACGAATTCCTGGCATAATAAATCAACGGAGTATCGCATCTCCAACAGAACGGATAGCTGTGTTCAAAGGGCATTTTACGGATCAGCTTTTTCTCTATCGCCAGTTTCCGGATGATTCCGGCATCTGCATCTTTACAGAACTGGCCTGCAAAATCGGTAACATCTTCGTTCATGGTTCCATCCGGATAGACCAGCTGGAGGAATGGAAGGTCGAACAGGCGTCCCACCCTGGCATCGTCTTCACCGAACGCCGGAGCGATATGGACGATTCCGGTTCCATCCGTTAATGTGACATAATCGTCGGATACGACACGGTAAGCCTTTTTCCCAGTAAGATGGATCTGTTTTTCGCCATAGGGGAAAAGCGGCTCATATTCCATGCCAACCAGGGATTTTCCAGGGATGGTCTCAAGGATTTCGGCATTTTCGCCGAAAAGGTTTTCGACAAGGGTGCCCGCCATATAATATCGGATTTTTTCAGGATCGCCTTCAATGGAGGATTCCAGTTCGATTTTTACATACTGTTCTTTAGCATTGACGCAAAGCGCCACATTGGACGGTAATGTCCATGGCGTGGTAGTCCAGGCGGCAAAAAAAGTGTCTTCCTGTCCTTTGACCGCGAAACGGACAAAAACAGAAGTATCCTTGACATCCTTGTATCCCTGCGCCACCTCGTGGCTTGAAAGAGACGTGCCGCAGCGCGGGCAGTACGGGACAATCTTGTAGCCTTTATAAAGCAGACCTTTCTCCCAGATTTGCTTGAGCGCCCACCATTCCGATTCGATGTAATTGTTCTCGTACGTGATGTAGGGATTTTCCATGTCCGCCCAGTATCCCACCCGGTCCGACATTTCCTCCCATTCCGATTTGTATTTCCAAACGCTTTCTTTGCATTTTTTGATAAACGGCTCGACCCCGTATGCCTCGATCTGCGGTTTGCCATTGATTCCGAGCATCTTCTCCACTTCGAGCTCCACCGGCAGGCCATGGGTGTCCCATCCCGCTTTGCGTGGAACCTGGTACCCCTTCATTGTCTTATACCGGGGAATGATGTCCTTGATCACCCGTGTCAATATATGTCCGATATGGGGTTTGCCGTTCGCTGTCGGGGGGCCGTCGTAGAAAGTGAACGTTTCCCGTCCCTCCCGAAGCTGGATGGACTTTTCAAAAATCTGATTCTCTTTCCAGAAGGCTAGAATATCTTTTTCTCTGGCTCCGAATCCCATGTCTGTTTGTACTTTCTTGTACATGATTATTCCTCCAAAATTCACTGGTTCTATATTTTTCTTCCTGTCATCCACTCTTTTTGCATAAAAAATGCCCCGTTCGATAACGGGGCAAATACGCTCCGTCTGTCAACGGGGCGTTTGATTCATCAAAAGCGGTACCACCCGTATTTATCCCGCAATAACGCGGGATTTCTCATCCATGTTAACGATACAGCCCTATGAAAGGGTATGACCGGCCTTTCCTACCGAAAAAGATGGATTCATGCCGTATTCAGCGAAATCGGATCCTTCTGTTCAAAAAGGCAGCTCGTGGATGATTTTCGTGATGGAGGTTCTGTATGACTTTCACCTGTTTCATACTCTCTGTGAGAACGATTCAGCACTACTGTTACAGTCGCAGCTTTTATTTATTTCTATAATTATAGTATGAGAGGGGGGCTGATGTCAACTCTGTTTCGCTGTTCTCCCTTTAAAAAAGCCTCAATGTTGGAATAAATCTCCTGTATGCACCGTTCCCGCGCTTCCACAGCCGCCC
>CAZJXH010000344.1:0-3209 GCA_964549475.1 uncultured Oscillospiraceae bacterium | reverse complement strand
GTACCATCTGTAAAACCATTGCAAATGTCAATGCCAGTGCGATTCCATTTTTTAGCAACATTGTTCTCATCATAAAGATGTTCCCCTTTTCCCTTTATTCTTTCAATAGGTTGATTTCCAGATAAGGTATCTGATATCCATTGTCTGCTGTGCTGAACATTCGCCATGTATTATTTTCATTTACATCTTTTATAAGAAATCCTTTCATTGGATCTAATCCGTTCTTAGGATCCCGATTGTAAATCATCCACTTTTTCACTAAGCTTGTTATGTCGAAATCACAATTATTCTGGCCGATTGAGTTTAGATCGCAAACTTTGTCTCCATATTCGGATTTATTTTCCCAAGTCAACCCTAGACTGCACCAAGATTTTAATACGTTATATATTCCGATTTCCGCTTTGGATGAAAATCCGGTAAATTCAAAAGTATGATAATAAGCCGATTCTATATTGTCAGGCAATAATGTATAATTCTGCAGATATTCAAATCTTGCATATGTCCTCCCGTTTCCATAATAAGGACAATTGCCTGTACCGCTGAAATTACTCAGATACTGATTTGCATAATTTAAATTTGAATATACAGAGGAATCGGGCTGTTTCTTTTTATATATATTGAAAGATGGATTGATTGTTATTGGATATTTTGTATGCTTATCTGCTAGAAACTCCTTATCGATTATTAGCGTTAAAGAATAAACTCCTTTTTGCTGATCAATCGTTTCAAGTGACATTTGGTTATTATAGGAAAAATGACTATTGTCTTCATCCTGTTTGCCATTATATGAATCCCTCACAAACGGGAGATAAAAAGCGGCTTCGATTGCGTCAAGCTTTGGATTTTTTAAAAGACTATATAGGTGATTGGAATGATCCGGAATAAGCCCCGGGGCTTTTATTATAAATCTGAAACAATTCTGCCCATTGTATTTTTGCAATACAATCCCACCTTGAATCCCCAGCACCGTATTGATGCAATCAAATGACGTACCTGCGCCAAAGGCATTGTTATATTGGATGACATCATTATTATAATGGTAGGCATCCTTGTTTTCTGATTTTTTACCACGGATCGGATTTTCTGCATCTGGGGTGATTTCTATGGATGCTGTTGAAGATTTTAGTAGAATGCCTCTGTCTTTGCTTAATAAATCCGGATAGAGCAAGTCAAAACTGTTTTTTGAATTTTTATAAATATATCCCTGGGATATCAGGTTCTGATCTGTGACCGGAATGAATCCGTTGTCAATCAATGTCAGGTTATTTTCAGTATCGATGTATGCAATCGGTGCGGTAAAAAGATACAGGGTTTGAGATCCATCTATATTATCCATGGACAGAGAAAATTCATTCTTTATTTGTAATGAACTCTTTGAATGTCCCTCCTTTTCTAATTGAGTATCTGATATAAAAGGAGCTGTATTTTCTCGTTGTTTTATTTTCTCCGTACCCCAGACAGGGATTATTAGTGCCATTAACGATGTTGCAGCCAGTCCTGTTGTAATGGAGAAAACAATCATTCGCTTCTTATGTTTTTTAGTGATCATACGATATTATCTCCTAAAATTATTATTTATTAGGGATTGATAATCATTTCATATTCCTGACGACTGATATCCATCTTTTTTCACTTTTTACATTTCTTGACTTTTGATTTTCTTTTTGATATCATCTGTTTATAGTTGTAGCAGTTAAAATATACATTCATGCACTTTACGTGTCAATAAACTATTTACATGAATTTATTATACTTTTTACATTTGTTCACAGCTTGTAGTCAGTGGGAGATGAGATAGATGACAAAAGAAATCCATTGCAGTCCTTTTAAAACAATTCCGGTCGAGTTTATGGAGCATGAGAGCTTTAAAGAGATTGTAACCAATGACAGACTATTCCTATGCCTTATTTCGCATGGCACTGTCAATGTCCGGCTCAATGGGTGTTTTACTTATTTTATTGCACCATGTATTGTGTGTCTTGATAATCTCTGCGAGGTTGAATATATCAATTCTTCCAACTTGCAGGCACAGTCAATTTCTTTCAACCCTGCCTTTATCAATATAAACATGACCTTTGACAGAATTCGGAGTGATGCGTATGCGGATTTAGCGAACAGGCATGATTTTTTACTATTATCTCCCTTTTTAATGCGCACAGATAATTATTTAGGCTACATTCCACTTGAAATGGATCTGCTTAATATGATTGATGCACAAATGAATAAAATAAAAATCTCTCTGAATAATTATTCGGATAGTCGATGGTCATGCCGTACAAGAACCGGGTTGATGAAAATAATTTATTTGCTGGAAGATCTGTATTCTGAATACACAATGAATGAAAAGCCCATATATGACTTGAAGAATCCAGAAGTAATCGTTTCAATTATCGTTGCCTATATCCGGACTCATTACCAAGAAAAAATTTCTTCAGATGAGCTTTGTCAATTAGTAAATTTCAATAGGACCTCGCTCCTAAAAATCTTTAAAAAGATCACCGGCAAAACAATCAGTGACTTTATTATCGATTATCGGTTGAACGCATCCCTTCATTCACTCCGGTTTTCCCATTTGACGATCGATGAGATTGCAAAAGAATTTGGTTTTAATTATTCATCCTATTATGTAAAGGTATTTGAACGTAAATTCAATATTTCTCCGACTGATTATAGAAATCTTAAAATATCAAAAAGGAAAGCCGAATTTTCCAATTGTTAAGAATTGCAAAATGAACCATTCCAGAATATTGGGTTCCTATATTCCGGGGGGCCACAAGCTGGATCCTCTGTTGTAAAAAACGTTCTTTTATTTGATTCTTACCTTAATAACCCGATTTTACTATAAAATCGCTTCCGGAGGTTCTATCGCTTCCGGTTGATCTACCCTTTCAAATCGCTTCCGGTTGGTCTATCCTTTCAGTTTAAAAGCCAGATCATTCCAGAGCAATTCCTTTTTCAATTCGACGATATCGGTCTTCTCGCCGATATGGATGAATTCGATCTCTGTCATTTCAGCGAAATCCCGCAGGATGTCCGCATTCAATGCAAAGCTCAGTACGGAGTGGTGTGCGCCCCCTGCCAGGATCCAGGCCTGGGCAGCGGTCTGGAGATCCGGCATCGGCTTCCACATAACGGATGCGACAGGAAGCTTCGGCATGGAATGCAAAGGAGAAACCACTTTGATATCGTTGACAATCATCCGGAACCGT
>CAZJXH010000343.1:0-3218 GCA_964549475.1 uncultured Oscillospiraceae bacterium | reverse complement strand
ACCTGGTCGATTGAAGGGATGACCGCATTTTATGCAGTACATCCTCACTACATTCTGATTAATATTCCGGCATTTTTTGTTGTAATGATCGCCGGACAAGGCAAACTGGAAAGAGCTCCGTTTGACTCGCCTGAAGCGGAAACCGAGGTTGTATCCGGCGTGTTTGTGGAATACAGCGGCAAGCTGCTTGCAATATTCAAAGTATCCCTGGACTGTGAGCTTGTTTTGGTTTCTTCTATTGTTGCTGCGATTTTCCTGCCTTTCATGACAGGGATCGTCCTTGTGGATTTCGCTCTTTATTTTGTAAAGACCATTGTTGTCCTTTTATTCCTCATCTTGCTGCGTGCAGCCATGGCACGCCTTAGAACGGATCAAATGGTAAGCTTCTGCTGGAAGTATCTGACGCCGATCGCAGTGGCGCAGATCATCTTGAATATTGTGATAAGGGGTGTGTTGAAACCATGATGAAAAGAAGACCCGGTAGGATCATTCGTATGGCGGTCGGACAGATTTTCAAGAAGCCCGCGACAATCCTTTTTCCGAAAGGGAAGATGGAGGTTGTCGCCAATTACCGCGGGAAGCTCCTGTATAATCCTGCAAATTGCACCGGATGCAATCTATGCGTGCGGAACTGCCCTGCGAGCGCTCTGAAAATTGTAAACGACGGAACCAAAGAAGAACGGAAAATGCGTGCGGTTCTCAATGTGGGACATTGCATCTTCTGCTGTCAATGTGTGGATTCCTGTGCCAAGAAGTGTTTATCCTACAGCCAGGAAATTGATCTTTCCAATCTGCATAAAGATGATTTGACGGTGGACCTTTGATGGGAATACAGGATTACCTGAAAAACAATGTACAATCCGGACAAAAAAACGCAATATTGGGAATTGGATCCATCCTCCGCTCGGATGACGCAGCGGGCATGTACTTTATTGAACTGCTCAGTGAAATGGTCCAAAAAGAAAATCTTCTCTTAATCGCAGGATCTACCGCGCCGGAGAATTTTACCGGAGTCATCAAGGATTTCGCACCGGACAAACTGTGGATTATCGATGCAGCCCATATGGGACTTCGTCCCGGAGAGATAAAAATAGTACCAGCCTGCGATATATGCGGGGTTTCATTTTCCACACACATGCTACCGCTTTCTGTGATGCTGAAGTATCTGGAATCCGAAGCCGGCTGCGAGGTGGTGTTTTTCGGGATACAGCCCAGGTGCACCGATCAGGGCCTTTCCATGTGCGAGGAAGTCAAGGAAGGCACAAAGAAGCTTGCCGAAGAATTCTACCACGTATTTAACTAATCCATTGTACAGATTAGGTTGTATTATTTTTTACCAAATCATTAAAAAAATTTAAAAGCATCCGGCTGACTTTTTTGCAAGTCACCGGATTTTTTATTCGCAGTACGGACAGCGAAAACGCTGCCGATAAAGCGTTTGCGTTGTTGGAGGAATGATATTCTTGACAGCGGCTAAATTGATCGCGATAATACCGATAAAGGTATTATTGACAAAAACATCCATGATAGCGATATTCTCAATAAAAGATTCCTTGGAATGGGGTAATATGTGCGGATGTTTTAGTGGCGATATTCTTTACAATGGGTTATATGATAACAAAATACTTGACAACAGAAATTAAGTTGATTATATATTGAAGAAAACACGAAACGGACAAATGAACGGAAAAACAGAAGCAATCATCAATAAAAAACAGGATAAAGAAAGTATCATTCTTTTTTATCGACCAATAACAGGACAGGCTATTATTTAACCGAGCATAATATGCTATTATATATGATATTATAGTAATACGGTTCAATTCCTGTGGAGGTGTAAAATGAAAAAGGCTCATTCAAACTTGAAGCTGGTGTTGATGCTCCTTGCGTTTTCCTTCGTTTTTTACCTGATTCAATTTTTCGTGTTTCATTCCATCCGGGACACCTCCTTTTACTTTTTGCAGGATATGGCGTTTCTTCCTTTACAGGTGGCGATTGTGACTCTTGTTCTGAATCAGTTCATCAGTGACAGGGAGAAGCAGGATCGTTTGAAAAAAATGAATATGGCTATCACTGCTTTTTTCGGAGAAGCAGGAACCGATCTCCTTCTTTTTCTAAACAAATTCGTGACCAATCCCGAGGACAGAATGGACATGCTGAACATTAGTGGAAAATGGAATGACAAGGACTTTCAAAAAGCGGCAAAAATCATTGCTGGTTATGATTTTCAGATTGACAGCAGAAAGAGCGATCTGGAAGAATTGAAACACGTACTGATTGAAAAACGGCTTTTCCTGCTTAGCATGCTTGAAAATTCAAATCTGCTGGAGCACGATACATTTACCGAAATGCTCTGGGCGGTATTTCACATAATGGATGAACTTGTCTCAAGAGAACGCTTTTCTGATCTGCCTGATACAGACCTGGACCACTTGTCTGTGGATATCGAGCGGGCTTATCGGACACTGATTGTCGAGTGGGTACATTATGCCGCCCACCTGAAAAACGACTATCCTTATTTGTTTTCTCTGGCTGTCCGCAAAAATCCGTTTAATGAAAACAGAAGCGTCGTTATCGGCTCGTATAGGAATATGGAAAAATAAATCGGGTAGTAACAGACGAAATGAAATAAAAGAACCGTCCCTATATTTCATAAATACCGCTAAACGAAAACATCAGAAGTGGTATAATAAAAATCAAATAGTAATTCAATAAAAAACCAAGTAAAAATCAACCTGAAATAAAAGTTACACAAGCTTCAAATCAATTTGAATCAACTCGAAAACACCTTGATGAATCAAAAGATAAAAACCGTGGAGTGGATCAATGACGATATTTTTTGAAATTCAACTGAATATAATTCTGTCAATATTGATGATTTGCCTGTTCATCCATGCTTTTTTGAAAATGAATACAAAAACACCAACAAATCGCTTGTTTATATGGGTAATGGGGCTGATCTGCCTTACCCTGATATTGGAGGTTTTCAGTGTCCTGCTGGACCAGCCTGGGATGAAACAGTGGATTATTCTGAATAAGGCAGTCAATGTGATTGGTTTCATGGTTGCTCCCTGTGTGCCATTTCTAGGGTATGTTTTTTGCAAGGAATGGGCAAGGCGCTTTGATAAAAATGAAGAAAATGAACCGATGTTCATACGATCCCATGGATTCTATCCTCATAACCGACTTGAAAACGGACATATTCGATGGATAAAATA
>CAZJXH010000342.1:0-3228 GCA_964549475.1 uncultured Oscillospiraceae bacterium | reverse complement strand
CTCGATATCGGTAAACGTGATCTTGGCTTCGTTGTTTTTGTATTTGTCCTGCAACCGGGCCTGGCGGTCAAATTCGGCGACCAAGGCACTGCGCACTGATTTGTGGGGTGAACCACCGTTTTCAAGCCAGCTGGAATTGTGATAATACTCAATCAGATTGACTTCGTTATTGAAGCAGAGTGCGACGGAAGCTTTGACCTTGTATTCCGGTTTATCCTCCCGGTCGCGCCCTTTCCCGTTTGCTTCAAAAAGAACCGGCTCAGTGAATCCTTTGCCTTCATCCAGCTCCTTGACATACCCGAGAACGCCATCCGGATAATAGAACTCCACCGTTTCTTCCTCTCCTTCGTTTTCAAAATGAAAACGTATGCCGGGATTGACAATCGCCTGTTGTTTCAATACGCGGTGAAAATATTCATTCGAAATGGAAATGTCGGTAAAGACCGCACGATCCGGTTTCCATTTTTGAACCGTACCGGTTTTTTTGAATCGGGTAGGTTCTTTTTTTAGTTCTCCTGTCATTTCTCCCTTTTCGAAATGAAGCTCGTATTTGAATCCGTCCCGCAAAACGACAACATCGAAATATTCCGATGCATACTGTGTCGCACAGGCGCCAAGCCCGTTCAGCCCCAGACTGAATTCATAATTCTCTCCTGAAATATTGTTGTATTTTCCGCCCGCATAAAGTTCACAAAAGACAAGCTCCCAATTATAGCGGTTCTCTTTCATATTGAAATCAACCGGAATGCCACGGCCGTAATCTGTCACTTGTAGAGAATCATCTCTGAATTTTTTGACTTCGATGACATCCCCATGCCCTTCCCGCGCCTCGTCGATCGAGTTGGATAAAATTTCAAAGAAAGAGTGCTCGCACCCGTCCAATCCATCGGATCCAAAAATAACACTCGGCCGCAAACGCACCCGGTCCGCACCTTTGAGCGACGAGATGCTTTCGTTGCCGTATTCCTTTGATTTTGCCATTCCTGTCCTCCTGAAAGCTGTTAATCGGTCTGTATTCTGCAATCGGTCCATGTTCTGCAAATAGTATTATATCACTAGATTTCTATTTTTTGGAATCCCATGCATTTTATTTCTATTACAATATTCGGATGAAACGATTCCCGTTGTTTCGATATGCCGGCAAAAAAATATCGTCCGGTATTCCGAACGATATTTTGGTGAGCCTAAGAGGACTTGAACCTCCGACCCACAGCTTAGAAGGCTGTTGCTCTATCCAGCTGAGCTATAGACCCGGGAAAAGGAAAGGCGGTCTTCTGACCGCCTTTCTTGTGGAGCGGGTGATGGGAATCGAACCCACGCTATCAGCTTGGAAGGCTGAAGTTCTACCATTGAACTACACCCGCAAATAACAATCCCTTACTACGCTATAGAATTTTACCGTAAAGTCTCTTCTTTGTCTATACCTTTTTCAAGATTTCGAGGAATTATTTTTCGATGGTTTTGCTTGTTTTTCATTTTTTCAAAATATTCATTTCATTATTCGTTTTCTCTTTGCTTATTCTTTTGATTTTTTATATTTAAAGTATATAATAGTACTATAGTTGTTTTTAGTAAAATAAATTAATGTAATGGAGGATTTATTTATGCCTTATCTAATTGCTATTATCGCTCTGGTCGTTCTAATCGGTATCTGGTACGCCGTTACCTACAACAAGCTGGTTGGCTTGAAAGTCCGTGTCGAAGAAGCTTTTTCGACGATGGATGTTTTTTTAAAGAAAAGATATGATCTGATCCCGAATCTCGTTGAAACCGTCAAGGGATACGCATCCCACGAAAGCGAGACACTCGAGGCCGTTGTCCAGGCCAGAGCGAATGCCCATGACAGCAAAACGGTTGAAGAAAAAATCGCTAATGAGGGTGAATTGACCAAAACACTGGGGCGTTTGATGATGCTGACCGAGAATTATCCGAATTTAAAAGCGGATACCCAGTTTCTGAACCTTCAAAACCAGCTGCAGACGTTGGAAAATGAAATATCACAGGCACGCAAATATTACAACGGTGTCGTGAAGACGTTCAATACGATTATCCTGTCTTTCCCGTCCATGTTTGTCGCTTCGATAGCAAAGTTTGAAAAAGCAACGTTTTTTAATATCGAAGAAGAGGAAAGACAAAACGTCAAAGTCAGTTTTTCAAAATAATCAGCTTCTTGAAATATATTGGATCAGCTTTTCCGGGCAAATTTAAAAAGATTTAGTGGTTTTAAATGCTTCGGCAGTTGTTTCAAATGCTCTTTTTTAGAAACGGAGGTCTACGTCTTGTGAAGAAACATCAGCAGTCCTTTTTCAGTAAAAAATTTGCTACGGCCCTTTTGATGATTGTATGCTTTTCCTTTATCCTATCTTTCCCGTCTTCGGTCAATGCCCAGGAAGTATTTGTCATCAACCAGTATAATGTAATCGTTCAATCGAATCTGAATAACAGTTTTGATTTCACCGAAACAATCACAATGGATTTTTCTTCGAAATCACACGGTATCCTGCGTGCTATCCCGAAGGAAGGCGGTTCCCTCCGCTATACGGTTTCCAACATCAAAGTCAAAGGCGATTCGTTCACGATTGAACAGGACGCCCTGAACGTGATCATCCGGATCGGCGATGCCGCGAATTATGTATCGGGAAGCAAGACCTACACCATTTCGTATACCCTTACATTTAATAAGGACAACGATCCGACACAGGACCTTGTGAATCTGGATTTGATCGGCAACATGTGGAATACGCAGATCAAAAGCGCCACGATTGATTTCTATTTTCCCACAAAGTCAAGCAAGCCCGACAAATACCAGGTTTTCACCGGTGTATACGGCAGTAGGGACGAAACCGGCGCGCGGGTGACACAGGAATCCGATCATCTTCGGATCCAAAACCTTAAAGAATTGTCCAATTTAGAAGGCATCTCCCTTTACGCGAAATTCCCGGACAATACGTTCAATCAAGCGGTGGATCTGCCCGAACCTTATCATCTGTCGGATTACAACGCAGCGATCTCCGTGAAAAAGGATCGTGTTGTCCATTACAAGGAAACGTTCAATCTTAAAATAAACGACCAGTCCCAGCTTGTTTACTACAGGCTTCCTCTGTTAACCCAGGATCAGAAGGCTCTTGTCATCCATAACATCCGGCTTAACGGGGAAAAGCTGGCCATCACCGATACCCAGGGAGTCTTCCCCATTCTTTTATCGCAAGAAGGGAAAAACACCCTTGA
>CAZJXH010000341.1:0-3231 GCA_964549475.1 uncultured Oscillospiraceae bacterium | reverse complement strand
CCTTGAACTTCGAATAAATCAGCGTTGGGAAAACGGTATCCTTTATATAAGAATAATGGCCGAAATTCAGCATATCCTGGAAAACCACCATCCCCAGCGTGTCACACAGATGATAATACCAGGCCGGTTCGATTTTCAAATGCTTGCGCAAGGTATTGAACCCCAGCTCCTTCATCGTGATGATGTCGTTGCGATAGCCATCGGCACTGGCCGGAAGATAAAGGCCGTCGCTGTAGTATCCCTGGTCGAGAACGCCATGGAAATAATAGGGTTTTTCATTCAGACACAGGCACGGGATACCGGCCTGTTCCCCGATGGCAAGTGTTCTGAGCGCAAAATAGGAGTTGATCCGGTCGTTTGCTGTTTTTATTTCAAATTCGTATAAAAACGGATTCTCCGGCGTCCAATGAACCGGATGAGCGATCGGAACCGTGATTTCATCACAGCTGAAAATCTTCCGTATGATCCCGTCCGGCGTTTGGATGATCAGTTCTTTCTCCTTTGCCGCGGAATCGACATGAATCGTGACTGAATCAAGCGTCGGTGTGATTTTCAGCGCTTTGATATAATCATCGGACACACTTTCCATCCATACCGTCTGCCAGATTCCGGAAACCGGCGTGTACCACATGCCGCCGCGTTTTCTTCGCTGCTTGCCATACGGCAGAGAATGGCTCAGGGTGTCTTTCACCCGGAGAATGACCGTATTTTCCTCTTTCAGCTGTTTTGTGATATCCACGGTGAAAGGCAGATAGCCACCGGAATGGGTTGTCGTTTCCTCTCCGTTCATATAGACGGTCGCAATCTGGTCCACTGCTCCGAAATGCAGCAATACCCGGTCTTTCACGAACCCGTCCGGAATGACGAACTGCTTTTTATAATAAAGATACTTATACTTGAATGGCGTCTTATGGATTCCGGAAAGTATGGACTCCGGGGAGAACGGAACCATGATCTGCCTGGGAAAGTTTTCAGGAATTTTTTTAAAGAAGGAAAGCTTGAAGTCCCATTTTCCATTCAAATTGAGATAGGAATCTCTTTTAAGCTGCGGCCTCGGATATTCCTGCCATGGAGTGTCGCCCAGTTTTTCCCCTTCCGGTGTCAGATAATCGTGATGGTCGTTTCGCAGCAGGTGAAAAACAGCAGCCAGCAAAATCCAGATGAACGCCGCGGCGACAAAGGCGGCAGCAAAAATTTTCTCATTCGGAATGAAAGAACGGGTGCCGTCGCTGTTTACAATCGTCTTTGCATTTGCCAGTACAGCGGCGCCGATCGCGGGGCCCACGATTCCGGGGATGAAAACCTGTCCGAAGATTCGAAGGCCCTGGAACAGTCCGACTTTTTCGACCGGGGTATAGTCGCGGATCATTGCGCCAAAAACAGCCATTCCGGTCAGATAACCGGTCATCATGAACAGGGAGCCGACAAAGACCAGCCCGGTGCTTCGAAAAAAGTACAGGATCGCAAAGCCCAGCATCAGGACAGCGATGGCCGGAACGATGGATTTTTTGAAACGAAGTCTGTCATAAAGCCGGCCATAAAACGCGGTGATGGTAGCGGCTAAAATGATCGCCGGAGCCATGATCATGACATAGTTGCTCAGGCCAAGCGATTTCTCGTAGTAAAGAATCAGATATGGCATGTAGATCTGAATGGCGATTCCAAAAACAGCGAAAGCACATAAAGTCGCATATAAAATCGGATTTCCTTTAATGACCGACGGCATAAACCCGTACAGGATATTCCTGAAGTAATTCTGGCCTTTATCCGGTTTGACGGCTTTTTCTTCGATGAGAAAAATACCCGCAGCACCGATTAAAACGACAATGGTTCCGATAATCAGATAGATTGTGATCCAGCTGCCCTGTTGATCGAGATTGAAAAACATAAAGCCGCCGAAAACCGCAAGAATCGCTACAAGCGGCATCATGGAATTGATCCCTTCCGCAGCGCCGCGGTTCGTCGCGTCGGTTTTGTCCGTCAGCCAGGCGTTGAAGCAGGCGTCGTTCGCACTGGAGCCGAAAAAGGTCATCACACAATCCATGATGATGACAAGGGAAACGCCGACAGCTGCAGCGGAGGCCACCGCGGGGAAAAGGCTATTGATCACATCCATGCGGATGAATGCGAAGCTCAGGATGGAAATCCCCCACAGGATGTAGCCCGAGCAGATAAACAATTTACGTTTGCCTATCTTGTCCGATAAGGCCCCGATCAGCAGAGTGGTGACCGTTGCCGTGACCGCGCTGGCTGCGACCATCAGGGAGATATCCCTGGCGGATGCATGGAACATTTTGTAAACGAACACGTTGAAATACATATTCTCCACAACCCATGCGACCTGGCCGATAAAACTGAAAATGGTTAATGTTGCCCAGAACTTCTTCGATAATCGTGTTTTCATGCTCATCACTCCATTGTTTTAGCGTAATTTTCATGTTTCGTCAGTAGCAATTGTACCATTAATAAAAACGTTTTTCCATTAACCGATGGGGGCAGAATTCATCAAAATACAAATCCCCTGTTTGTTTATATCCCAATTTCTCATAAAACCCTATTGCTCTTTCCTGAGCGGATAGCTCAATGGATTTTGCTCCTTTCTCTTTCGCAACCCGCTCCAATTCCAACATGATTTTCTCCCCCAGCGATCGCCCTCGATATTCCTGAATCACAGCAACTCTTCCGATTATTTTCTGATCGGTGCCATCCTGTTCATTCAGGTTATTGGCGGTTTTCTGGCTATACTGGCTTCTGGCGGTATCTTTGCTAAACAGTCTGCCTGTGGCGACTGGATTATTGTTTTGATAAAGAACCAGATGCCAGGCTTTTTCATCCATGTCATCGAATTCATCTATAAATCCCTGCTCCTCGACAAACACTTTCTGCCTGATGAATTTTGCATCCGGGTTATCATCCAGCCCTTTTGTGATCTTGATCGAATACTGCATTTTTTCTCCTTGATCAGATGTTCTTGAAATCCGCATCCGATCTTCAAATCCTCTGTCTATCCATTCATCGGATCAATTTCTGCCGGTTTTCGCGTAAAGACAATGCACCTGTATCATTTCGGATGATCCTCTTTTTCCGGCTTTTTTATTACGATCTTTCCGGCACAACCTCCAGCCAGTACCCATCCGGATCGGTAATAAAATAAATCCCCAACTCCCCGTTCTCAACACAGATGCAGCCCATCCGCCCAACCAGCCAAATAACTCCTTTTTAATCAACCCC
>CAZJXH010000340.1:0-3238 GCA_964549475.1 uncultured Oscillospiraceae bacterium | reverse complement strand
TCGCATCGCGCGCCTCCGGGCGTTCCGGATCGATCATCCCCATCAGTCCCACAAACGTCATGGATTTCTCCGCTTCGAATGAAATATCGCTTGAATCTTCTTTAAAAGAGAAAGCAAGTACCCGCAGCGCCGCACTGGCCAACTCCTTGTTGTTACGGATAATGGTCTCGCGCATTGGCTCCGTCAAAGGAACAATTCCTTCCGATGTCAGCAAGGTGCTGCAATTCGTCAGGACAATGTCCGGCGCCCCCTTCGTATATGAGGTGACGACCCCTTCCTGGTGGATCCCATCATGGAAGGTTGTCATCATCTTCCGGTCGGAATCAAAGGGCAGATCATCTTTCCGTGGATGTTTTTTACTAATGATTTCTGAAACAATCCCGATTTTCTCCGATCCGACCACCATGGCGCCTTCGGTCGGATCGCCGATAATGCTGTACATATCCCCGTCGCCCTTGACCAGCTTCGCATCGTTGCAAAGCGTTCCGATTTGAAACAGCCTGTAAAGCGGGCTTTTTATATCAATTTCGCCGAGCGGTTCATCCTGCGCGTTTAAGATCTCTCCCTTGGGCTCATATCCCTGCCCGGTCAGTTGAAATACCCTGTTGTCGCACCATGCGCGGGTGACGGTCATCTCATTCTGGGTCAGGGTTCCGGTCTTGTCTGAGCAGATGACATCGACAGAGCCCAGGGTCTCCACTGCGAGAAGCTGTTTCATAATAGCATTTTTGTCCGCCATCCGTTTCATTCCCAGTGCCAGCACAATGGTGACAACCGCCGGAAGGCCTTCCGGAATCGCAGCAACCGCAAGGCTTACCGCTGTCATGAAGACATCCAGGATTTGGCCTCCCATGATCACGCCGTGGATGAAAACAACCGCGCATACTGCCAGACAGATGACCCCGAGCCATTTGCCCAGCTCATTGAGGTTGCGCTGCAGCGGAGTGGCTTCTTCCTTGATATCCTGAAGACGGTCCGCGATCGAGCCGATCTCGCTGTAAGCTCCCGTTGCAACAACAATCCCTTTCCCGTGTCCATAGGTGATCGCCGTACTCATGAAGCACATGTTCACGCGGTCCCCGATGGAGACATTATGGAGAATTTCTGCATTGTGCATTTTCTCCACAGGAACCGATTCTCCGGTCAGTGAGGCCTCTTCTGCCTTGAGCGAGGAGCTTTCGATCAGCCGGATGTCCGCCGGGACAATATCTCCGGCTTCCAGGACGCAGACATCGCCGGGAACGATCTGGCTTGCCGGAATAATAATCAGTTTGTTATCCCGGATAACCCTTGCATTGGGCGCCGACATCTTTTGGAGCGCTTCGATCGCCTTTTCGGCTTTTCCCTCCTGGACAACGCCCAGAATGGCGTTCACAATCACGATGGCAATGATAACAATCGCATCCACCCATTCTTCCAGCAGTCCGGACACAACACTCGCGATGATCAGAATGACGACCATGAAATCCTTAAATTGATCCAGGACTTTTTGAAACGTCGATTTTTTCTTTTTCTCCCGGAGGATATTCTCGCCGAAAATCGCCCTCTTCCGGTTTGCTTCTTCACCGGTCAAGCCCTTTTGCGGATCAGCCTCCACTTTGGATAAGAACGTTTCGAGACTCCCTTTGTATATCTCTTTATTGTTTTTGAAATCAATCGGTGTATCTAATTCCTGTTTTTGTTCTTCTTTCATCAGCATTTCTCCTTGCAAATATTGTTGAAATCAACCGGAGTCGGATAGTCTCCGGTAAAGCAGGCATCACAGAATTGTTTCTCGCCTCCGCAAGTCAGCGATCTGAGTTTGCATTCCGCCGTGCATTTTCCGTCGCAGGAATTCTCTTCCTCTTTGTCTTCGATCATGCGCTGCAGGCTGGAAACATTCAGGAAACCCAGAGAATTGGCGCTGATCATTTCACAAATCTCCGGAATGGAATTCTTGCTTGCGGTAAGCTGGTCCGCAGACGGAATATCGGTTCCATAGTAACAAGGCCATAAAAACGGAGGAGAGCTGATGCGGACATGCACTTCGGTCGCTCCGGCTTTCTTCAGCATTTTCACGATACGCGCGACCGTGGTTCCGCGTACGATCGAGTCGTCGATCATCACCACGCGTTTGCCTTTGACGCTGCTTGCAAGAACGTTCAATTTAATACCGACGCTGATTTCCCGCTGGCTTTGCCTGGGCTGGATGAATGTCCTTCCGACATAATTGTTCTTTACAAATCCCTTCGCATAAGGAATCCCGGATTCTTGCGAGTATCCGAGCGCGGCGTCGATTCCGGAGTCCGGCACGCCGATGACCAGGTCGGCTTCGACCGGATGCTGGCGGTAAAGAAGACGTCCCGCCTCCAGTCTTGCCTCATAGACGCTTTTGCCGTCGATGACGCTGTCCGGACGGGCGAAATAGATATATTCAAAAATGCATTTGCGGTTCACTCCGGAACAGTAGTCCCGTATCGTGCGCAATCCGTATTTGTCCGCCACCACAATCTCCCCCGGATCCACATCGCGGATAAATTGTGCTCCGATAGCGTCGAGTGCGCAGCTCTCTGACGAAAAGACGATGGCGCCTCCGCTCATCTGTCCATAACACAAGGGACGGTACCCCAGCGGATCGCGCACCGCGATGATTTTCTTCGGGCTCATGACAAGAAGAGAATAGGAGCCTTCCAGTTTTTTCATTGCTTTCTTCACAGCTTCTTCCACATTCGGGCTTGTGATCCGCTCTTTTGCGATCAGGTAGGCGATGATCTCCGAGTCGATGGTTGTTTGAAAAATCGCACCGGTTGACTCCAGTTCCTTGCGAAGAGCGATGGTATTTGTCAAGTTGCCGTTATGGACGATGGAAAGGGATCCTTTGACATATTTGATGACAAGCGGCTGCGCGTTTTCTCTCACACTGCTTCCTGTTGTCGAATAGCGGACATGTCCAATGGCAATCTGTCCTGAAAGCTTGTCCAGCACATCGTTGTGAAACACTTCACTAACCAGTCCCATATCCTTGTGAAAAGAAACATCGCCGTTGTTGCTGACCGCGATTCCGCAGCTTTCCTGACCACGGTGCTGCAAGGCGAAAAGCCCATAATAAGTCAATCTTGCGCAGTCCAGATCCTGAGACGGTATTCCGGCCGAATTATCCGCATCGGGCATCATCCCGTAATCATAAATCCCGAAAACACCACATTCTTCGGACGGCTTGTCCCATACACCTTTGTATTGTTCCATTCAAATCTCCTTT
>CAZJXH010000339.1:0-3267 GCA_964549475.1 uncultured Oscillospiraceae bacterium | reverse complement strand
CAGCTGGAGTCCTGCGACAGCGGACAACATCGATCCGCCGAAAATCCGTTTCGCTGTGACCCCTTTGCGTGTAAATCCCTTGTAAATGAGAGGATAGGCGATAAAGCAGCTGAAAAATCCGAGGTTGAACACATTGCATCCAAATGCGAGCAACCCGCCGTCTCCAAAGAACAACGCCTGCATCAACAGGACCGAGGCCATTGTCAGAAATCCGGCAAAAGGCCCGAGCAGGACCGCAAGCAGCATTCCTCCACCAAGATGTCCGCTGGAACCGGTTCCCGGGATTGAAAAATTGATCATCTGGGATGCAAAAATAAAAGCACCCATGACACCCATCAAAGGAATTTTGCTGTCATCCATTTCTGCTTTTACTTTTTTAATCGAATAAGCGGCCAGTCCTACTGTTACCGCGGTCATTGTCCCGCCGACAATCGGTGAGATCAGGGCATCTGCCATGTGCATTGTCTGTTTCCTCCTTAAATAGTAATCATCAAGAATAATAAAACCCACGAAGGGATTGATTCCAAGCCCCTTCATGGGTCTGTTCTTATTGATTGATTGTCACATAAGTCATTCCAGACACCTTCATGGCATCATTTCCAATTAATCTACCATAATGAACCAGAAATGTCAATAGAACAAAGGGAAACAAGGGGACGGTTCTTGTGCAATATGGGTGCAATATGGGGACGGTTCTTATATTGCATTTTATTCCGTTTATGCAATACAAGAACCGTCCCCATATTGCATTGCATTGCACCATATTGCACCCTGCCGTCCTAATGTTCTATTTCCAGGCCTTACTCAGGATCTTTATGCAGCGGCTTCTTTTGTATCATAGAATTCCTTCACTGCGGCAAAAAACGCATCAATGTTCTCCCATCTTGTTTTAGGCGGGATATCGCATCCGGATGAAATCACAAAATTCGGGTATTCGCTGCATTCGTTCAGCAGCGCAAGTGTTTCTTTGCGAACCGATTCGGGTGTGCCGCTGCAGAATTCGCCGGCCGGGCTGATGTTTCCCATGGCGATTGTTCCGGCGGGGATGTGCGGCAACATGTCGATCATCTTGATTGCATTGCCGAAATGGTAGGCGCTGGCACCGGTCGAGAGGATGGAATCGATTGTCTGGATGGTCGATCCTCCGCAATTGTGGTAGATGACGATGAAATTCTCGTCCTGCACGGCATCGACGATTCTTTTCACATACGGAGCGGAAAATTCTTCTGCAAGCACCGGTGATAAAAGTCCCGCAAGCGGTTCCGCGATCACGATGCCATTGGCTCCGACCGCTTTGTACGACTTGCAATATTCAATCGTGAAAGAGGTGACCTTTTCCAGGACAAGGTGGACCATTTCCGGCTCTTCATAACAATACATCATTGCTTCGCTCACATCCATCAGACGACCGGCGAGGGAGAATGGACCGATCGCACCGCCGAAAACAGGACGATCCTGAATCAATTCAACCGCCTGCCTGATCGCTTCCACATAGATACCGGCTCTTCCAGTGTTAACAGAAGGCACTTTGAGTAAATTCGCTTCTTCGTAAGAAGAGATGATGCTGCCAATGACGGTTGGGACCTCATCCTCCGAAAAGCGGATTTTGGAACCGAAGCACTCCGCCTCGACTGACAGGTCCATCATGCTCAATGCTGCCGCCGCATCGACTCTTTCTGCGATAAGCCTCATCCCTTCAGCCTGTTTCCTGCTGTCTGATATAAGATCGACCACACTGATTCCCATCAATTGGATGGACGGGAAAGAGAGGACGGGCATTGCTTTTTTACGCGGGGATGAAACGATTTCTTTTAGCCAATTGTACATATTCCTTTTCATTTTAAGACCTCCAAGACTTGTTTTTATTTCATTGTACAATCCTTACAACCTTTAATATAGGACTATTCTTGTATTTTTTGTACTTTGTCGTCCGATTCAGACAAGGGAAAAACAGCTTTCAGGAATTAGAAAACAAGAAAAAGAGGCCGATAAAGAGAGCATGAAATGAAAAACCCGGGCTCTGATGACCCCATCAAAGCCCGGGTTTCTTGTTATCGATAAATGAAATAAAACATTACATCTCGTCGAAAATGGACTCGTCTTCATTGCAATTCTGAATCCGGATCTCTCCGTAGAGTTTCGCTCCTTCTTTGATGGAAACGCTTCCAGCGGTTACTTTACCGAGAAGAGTGGCATTTTCTTTAAATTCAATGGATTTCTCCAAAGTGATATCGCCTTTGAGTTTTCCATCCAGAATCATATCGATCGCAGTGATATCTCCGACCGAGACCGAACCGCCGTCGATAAGCACAGAAGCTTCCGCGGTGATATTCCCATGCACTTTGCTGGAAAATAATTCGATGTCGTTTCCATTGATATCCCCGACAACCTTTCCGCAGATCTTGATGTTTCCTCTTGCAGAGACATCCCCGATCAGGTTGCCCAGTATTTCAACATGGCCATCCGAATGGACTTCTCCTATCACCGAAGTGTCGCTTGCGATTGTTGTTGTTTTCATTTGGACCATGCTGCTTTCTAAATTAGTATTCATTGGAGCCTCCTCGGGTGTATTTAAAATCGGACTTGGGACGAATCTTGGAAGAGATTCCTCATTGTCGTTTTCTTGAACCAGGAACCCTGTTTTATTATCATTTGGTTCTTCCGCGTCTTTCTTATCAAGAAAGGAAACATCGAGATCGGTATAAACGTCATTCTCTTCCTTGATTTCAAATTCTTCGGTCTCTTTTGTGCCAAACAGCTCTTTCACTGCTTGTTTGAAATTATTCATGGCAGCCATTCTTTATCCTCCTTATTAACTAATGTAAATATAAAAAAGTAACAGGCATTACTTCGTTATTGATCGGAGCGAACTGATACCCGCGATGGAGCAGTTCGACAATGACTTCTTCCAGGACTCCGGATGTATTGCCGTTGGCGGCGGAATCATGCATCAGGACAATTCCGTGATCGACTTTGGCGATGGTGTCCACGATATTGCTTTTGATGGATGCGGAAGTTGTGGCAGTGGACCCGTCACCGGAACTGACGCTCCAATCATAGTAAGTGAACCCCCTTCGTGTCATCTCGGCGATCAGCTGCTGATAGATCCCGCGGTCATAGGAGTTGATGCTGCCGCCCGGGAAACGAAAAATCGTGGGGGTGACACCGGTGGTGCTGCTGATAAGGTCATATTCTTTCTTGAAATCCGCCAGATAACTTTCAATCGAAGCATAAATCGTCTTGTAATCGTGTGTGTAGGTATGGACT
>CAZJXH010000338.1:0-3305 GCA_964549475.1 uncultured Oscillospiraceae bacterium | reverse complement strand
TCAATGAGTTCGACGCAGCGGTATCCTATGCGCTATCCCTCGAGGCGGCGGATGCCTATGCAGTGGGAATGCAGAACCGGGATGAGATCGATATGAATATCGCATTGTTCGAAGGCCGCACGGTTCGAAGCGAACAGCTGCTGGCGACGAAATCGAGAAAACGCAGGCTGCTGATCGAGGACTGGTGCATCGGATGCGGAGCCTGTGCGAAACAATGCAAAGCCAAAGCGCTGTCCATCACCGGAGGGAAAGCAAAAGTGGATCCGTCCAGATGCGTTTTGTGCAGCTACTGCGCAAGAGCCTGCAGAGATTTCGCCATAAAAGTGATATAGGTGAAATAAGTAATATAGGTGAAATAAGTAATATAGGTGATATAAGTAATACAGGTGAAATAAGTAATAAAAGGTGATATTAGTGATGTAAATAATATAAATGTTATAAGTGAAATAAGATGGGACAGAAGTAACAACGAAATAATCCATATGGAAGAGAATTAAAAGAAAAAGAATAAAAAAGAAGAGGAAATGACAATGACTCGAAAAATGGGAATTGATTATGGATCGGTACGAATCGGGATTGCCATTTCAGATCCGCTCGGAATCACTGCGCGCGGGATTGAAACGATCCGGTGGAATGGCCGGGACATGGATTGGGCGATTCGCAGGATCGCCCAATTGTGTGCTGAAAACCAGGTGGATACAGTCATTGTAGGTCTTCCGAGAAGAACGGACGGAAAAGAGAGCCCATCGGAACAGAATGCGACCCTGCTGGCAAAAAGAGTGGAAGAGACCGCCAAGGTGAGTGTGATATTAAAAGACGAACGGTATACCACCGTTCTGGCGAACCGGATCATGTGTGAAACGGGCGTGAAACAATCTAAAAAAAAGCTGGTTGTCGACCAGATCGCCGCAGAAATAATCCTGCAAGATTTTCTGGATCATTGCCACGATCGATAAAATAATGTTATAATAGGAAAGTATATGAAAAAATATATAGGAAACAAAAAAACCTAGGAGGACGTACAATATGACAAACCAGTTTGATTTATTTGGACAAGAAAACGGGAACAACTGCAGCGACGATGAAAAAGAGACAAAGGGCTGCAGCTGCGACTGCGGCTGCGATAATGATTGTAATTGTGATGATTCGGATGACTGCGACTGCGGCTGCGACCAGGCAGACGAAATGAACGGGGAGACAACCATCACCATGACGGATGCCGAAGGCAACGAGTACGAATTCATGCTCTATGACGAAATCGACTACAACGAGGAATCCTATCTGCTGCTGATCACCTCCGACGAGGAAGAGCCTGAGCTTGTAATCGTCAAGGTTGTTCCGGGAGAAGACGGAAACGATGCGCTCATGAGTGTGGATGAAGAAGAATATGACCGCGTCTTTGCTGAATACGAGAGAATCTGCGAAGAAGAGGAAGACGATGAAGACGACGATACCAACGAAGAAACATGATTCCAATTCTTCGAATTCATCAAAAAAGAAACTGGACAGCGTCCGGCAAGAGGAAGAAGTCGCTGTAATCGTTGATGTGCAGACGAATGCGGAGTACTATATGTTTATTGTGGATTACTTTAAAATTGACAATAAATCTTATGTTGCAATGATTCCTTATGAGCCGGCCACCTTTCGGACGAAAAAATCCGAATTGATCCTCCTGCGCTCCCAGGTTGCAAAAAACGGGGATCAATTATACATTTCCATTCGGAACAAGAAAGAATTGGAAAGCGCGTTTGATACTTTTTTCAAACGCTTTGAGGAATCATCAAAAACGTGAATACGAAATATGGTCCATTGCTGTCGATTGAACATAAAGATTCCTATATGGAGCATTACCGAAAGGCGAATATTCCACTTTCAGGGCTTTGTTTCAACAACCGGTTCGCCTGGAGCGTGGACCGGTTCTATCAGTATCAATTGGTCGAGGACTGTACGTGTCTGTATGCCGAAGGCGAAGAAGGCCTTGTGCACCAGCATCTGCTTTTCCCGATGGGAGATCTGACTTCGCAGAAATTAGAGAAGATTGTTGATTTTTATTATCCGGCTTTTGAAGAATCCGGGAATCCGATGAAGATCGTCTATGTTCCAGCCGGACAGGTTCCTTTATTTCGCAATCTTCCGGGGTATCACATGGAGGAAGTCCACAAAGTGGATTTTGATGAATATGTGTACGATGCCCAGTCCTTGCGGACCTTTTCAGGGAAAGCGCTGCATTCGAAGAAGAACCAGCTGAATAAATTCTTCCGGGAATGCAAAGGCTGTAGGTATGACACGCTGAGAAAAGAAGACCGGGAAGACTGCCTGAATCTGGTGGAGAACTGGTGCAAGGACCGGGGATTCGAGAAAGAAGACCTTGAATACAGCGATTATCTGCCGATCAAGACTATATTCGACAACATAGACCGACTGGATATCCGGGGAGGGACCATCCACCTTTTCAATACCCTTGTGGCTTTTTCCATTGGATCGGATATTCTGGACGGGACCGCCTTCATCCACTTTGAAAAAGCGGACCATACGATCAGCGGTACGAATGTCGCGATCATCAGCTCGGTTCTGGAGAATGAATACCCCAAAGCCCGGTTTGTCAATCGGGAGGAAGATATGGGGATTGAAGGATTAAGAACCGCGAAACAGTCCTATAATCCGATTCGGATGACAGAAAAGCACGATATCCTACTGACCAGGACAGAATCAAACAAGATATAGTCGATCGGGTTTCAAGAACAGGAAGGCATCCATGAGAAACAAATTCGGGATTCGGACAATACTCATTCCGGTTTTTGCCGTAGCAGGCTTTTTTTTCATTCAAATGATTGTTGCAATCGGCTATCTACTGATTGTCCTGTTTGCTTCCTCGTTTTCTTCGGACGGGTTCGATCCGGCAAAAATGGAGCAGCTGTTCAAAGATGTCAATACGATACTGGTCCAGCATTCGAATAATATCAGCGGAATTTATTCTATTCTCATTATTATCATGGCGTTGTTCGGAATCCGCATACTGATGCAGTCGAACCCGCTGGCAGTCCGGCGGGAGCGGACAAGCGCCGGAGAGTGGATTGCCGCCGGACTGCTTGTTGCAGGGGTATCCGGAGTGATCACACTGCTGATGACCGGGATTTCGGAACTGGCGAAAGTGGTTCCTTTCATTGACACCGCCTTAAAGAATTACATTAAATTGTCGGAGAATTTCGTGGGAAGCGGGAGTATCCCGATGGTGATCCTGACCACCTGCGTTGTAGTGCCAATCGCCGAGGACCTGGTTTTCCGGGGAGTCATCCAGGGCGAGC
>CAZJXH010000337.1:0-3341 GCA_964549475.1 uncultured Oscillospiraceae bacterium | reverse complement strand
ATGAAAAAAGGCGCAGGCCAAGTACGTATAAATCTGGCACAATACCGCGAGTTGGAAGTTTTCTCGCAATTTGGATCCGATCTGGACGAATCGACCCGTTCCCAGCTTGTCAAAGGACGGAACCTGTATGAGATTTTGAAGCAATCGCAATATTCTCCGATTCCGATGGAAGAGCAGGTCGTTATTCTATATCTTGCGAATACGAACAAATTCGCTTCTTTCGACAAAGAGGATATCAAACCATTCTTCAAACGGTTTACAGATTATCTGAAGTCGATTTATCCGAAGGTATTGGGCAGCATTCGCGAAACAGGGGAATTCACACCCGAAACCCAGCAGTCTATCGATGCCGGATTCGAAGAATACGCGCAGTTATGGAAAGCGGAACACGAGGATTATGGAACAACTATTTGATATAAAAAAAAGAATGAGGAGTATCAACGACATCAGACAGATGACTCATGCGATGCATCTGATCAGCGCGGTCAAGATGAAGCGCGCCCGTTCCCAGTTGTTGAAGACCCTGCCGTTTTTTGATCTGTGCCGTGCGACCATGGCAGAAATCTATATTCAAAGTCCCGAAATCCGGCATCCTTTTTTCACTCCGCATAAGAAGAAGAACGGAGAACCTTGGAACGAGGGGTATTTTATCCTGACCGGGGACCAGGGACTGGCCGGCGCTTACAATCTGAACGTGATCAGCACCGCGCAGAAATACATCCATTCAAAAATGATCGAACAGACAAAAAAAGGGATTCCAACGGTCCCGAAGCTGTTCATCGCCGGCAAGATCGGGAAGGACCAGTTCCAGAAGGCGGGCTTTGACATCGTGGAGGATTTCGAATACCCCATTGATTCGCCCACTTTTTACCGGGCAAGGGATATTTCGGACTATATCCATGACCTCTATAACGATTACAAGCTGGATTCGGTTTATGCGATTTATACAAGGATCAACTCGGTCATTGACATCAAGCCGGTCATCACGAAATTGATCCCGATTTCTTCGGAGGACCTTTTAGAGGGGGTGAACCTCGATGCATATCGGAAAACCCTCCCCGATCCTTCGACCGTCAACATGGAATACATTCCGTCTTCGCATGAAGTCATGGATTATCTGGCAAAAACCTATCTCAACGGCATGGTATACGGGGCGCTGACCGAGGCGTACGCCAGTGAGCAGACCACCCGGATGACCGCAATGAAAAACGCGACAGACAACGCAGAGGACATAATGGATCGACTGACCCTGATAAGCAACCGGGCAAGACAGGGCAGGATCACAGAAGAGATCACCGAGGTGGTGAGTGGTGCGGAATCACTCAACAAGCAGGATCAGGATAATGCTTAGCAATGGAGGAACAGAATGGCTATAGGGAAAGTAATACAAATTATCGGTCCGGTTATCGACATCCGGTTCGATGAGAACGAATTACCGGGAATAAACGAAGCGGTTCATATTGAATACGATGAAAAGCGTATTGTTGTCGAAGTCATGCAGCACAAAGGAAAAGGCATTGTCCGATGTGTTTCAATGTCTCCGACCGAAGGTCTTGCGCGCGGGAATAACGCCTCCTCGACCGGAGCGCCCATTACGGTGCCCGTTGGAGAACACATCACCGGACGCCTGTTCAATGTCCTCGGAGAACCCATTGACGATATGGGCCCGGTCCTATCCGATGAGATGTGGCCCATCCACCGCTCTGCACCCAAATACACAGACCAGTATCCGACCGACAAGCTGTTGGAGACCGGGATCAAAGTCATTGACTTGCTGCTGCCTTACAGCAAAGGCGGCAAAATCGGACTTTTCGGCGGAGCGGGGGTCGGCAAGACCGTCCTGATTCTGGAATTGATCCGGAACATTGCAACCGAACACGGCGGATATTCTGTTTTTGCCGGCGTCGGAGAGCGTTCCAGAGAAGGAAACGATCTTTGGAATGAAATGAAATCTTCCGGTATCCTTGATAAAACCGTCATGATTTTCGGACAGATGAATGAGCCGCCGGGAGCCAGAATGAGAACCCCCCTGACCGGGCTTACAATGGCGGAATACTTCCGCGATGTGAAGAATAAGGACGTGCTGCTTTTCATCGATAATATTTTCCGTTTCGTCCAGGCCGGATCCGAAGTGTCCGCTCTTCTGGGGCGTATTCCTTCGGCGGTGGGGTATCAGCCGACTCTTGCGAATGAAATGGGCGTACTGCAAGAAAGAATCACCTCGACAAAAAAAGGGGCGATCACCTCCATCCAGGCGGTATATGTTCCTGCGGACGATCTGACCGATCCCGCCCCGGCAACGACTTTTGCCCATTTGGATACCATCACGGTCCTGTCCAGGGCGGTTGTCGAACTGGGCATCTACCCCGCAGTGGATCCTCTTGAATCCTCGTCGCGCAATCTGACCGAAGCGGTTGTCGGGACCGAGCACTATCTTGTCGCCCGCAAAGTGCAGGAGACATTGCAGCGATACAAGGAATTGCAGGATATCATCGCAATCCTTGGAATGGAAGAGCTGAACGAACAGGACAAGCTGGTGGTCTCCCGGGCGAGAAAAATCCAGAAATTCCTTTCCCAGCCGTTTCATGTATCCGAAAGCTTCACCGGAATTCCAGGCAAGTTCGTGCCGCTGCGCGACACCATCCGGGGCTTCTCCGAAATCGTGTCCGGGAATCTGGATCATATCCCCGAACAGTTGTTTTTCATGAAGGGAGACATCAGCGAAGTGGTGGATGCCTATAAAGCATACAAGGAGACTGCGACATCCGAGAGCCTGTCGGAAGCGGCCAAGGCTTAGCATACAACAAGCAAGGAGCGTTAGGGGTTATTATGGACAGCAATAAAATCCATGTTGAGATTGTCACACCGTATGAGCTTTTTTACGAGGGGGATATCGAACAGATCATCCTGACAGCGATCGATGGCGAGATCGGAATCCGGCCGGGACATGCCCCGGTGATCATCGCGCTGAATCCGGGAGAGATCCGGATGACCGTCAATGGCAAAGAGTTATTTATGGCCTCATCGGATGGTTATGCGGAAATCGAGGACAATAGTGCCATTGTTGTCATCGGATCGGCGGAATGGCCGGAGCAGATCGACCTGAATCGTGCGACTCAAGCATTGGAAAGAGCGCAGCATCGTCTGGAGACCCCCGGAATATCCCAGCAGCAAGCCTTGCGCACGAAGCGGAGTATTCTGCGTGGAAAAGCAAGAGTCAAAGTGGCCGGAAGAACGAAGAAGAGTTAATCAGGAAAGGGAAAACGAATGCCCTGTACCCTCTAAGGCCGATATATATCCGAATTCAAAAATTTTGTAGGGCAAGGCGTCGGATGGAGGAA
>CAZJXH010000336.1:0-3355 GCA_964549475.1 uncultured Oscillospiraceae bacterium | reverse complement strand
CATACTGGAATTTAACCGGTGGTATCATATGGAATTAGAGTTAACAAAGTACTAGATGTTTCTTTATATAAACGGATGGAATCCGTCCAGACTAATCGGATCCGCCTTCGAGCAGGGACAATCCGATCTGCTTGTCCTGGATGGTCCCTTCTTTTGCATAACAGCCGATCGCCGGAATCCGTTTGACCCGGTAATATTTCTCGTCCAGGACATTCGATGCGGCCAGCCGTTCGAATTTCCCCATGGTGCTGCCTTTCTTGGATAGCAGAACCTGCACGCCCTGTGTTGTTCTTGTCGTTTTTAGCGGGATCAGGGAGCTGTGGAACAGCATGATTTTGTTGATGTTGCTCGTTGCGACAAAATCCTCGTCCTGGGTGATAAAATACATGGAAACAACAGGGGATGCATCGCTGAAAGCTCTTATCAGCCGTTTCCGGTTGGTCTTGGTCTCATAGGTTCTCAATTCGATTTTTGCAACTTTTCCATTTTGAAACCCTAAAAGCAGATTGCCTTCGTATTGCAGCGTGACATGCATGAACAGGACTTTCTCCCCTTCTGACATGGAAAGAAGATTCGGCAGATATTCCCCGAGGTCGGACGGTTTATGGTCCTTGATCTCATAAGCCTTTATTTTGTATACATTGCATTGGTTTGTGAAAAAAAGCACATCGTACTTGTTCGAGGCTTCCAGCTCCAGGATGATCTGGTCATCCTCTTTCTTTTTCAATTCTCCGGCACTCCGTAAAGATGTCAGTGCGATCTTTTTGATATAGCCGTGTTCGGTCAGGAATAATTTCAGCCGGTAATCATCGATCATCTGGTTGGTGGAGAATTCCTCGATCTCGTCTTCCATCACCAGGGTGGTTCTTCTGGGTTTGCTGAATTTTTTTATGACGGACTGCAGCGTTTCGATCATGACTTCGTCAACCTTCTCGGAATTTTCCAGAATCAATTGGAGTTTTGCGATTTCATCGAGCAGGGTGTTGATATCCGCGGTCCGTTCCAGAATATATTGCCGGTTCAAATTTCTCAGCCGGATATCCGCGACATATTCCGCCTGGATTTCGTCGATGTCGAATCCGGTCATTAAGTTGGGGACAACATCTTCCGCTTTGGTTGTCTCTCTTATGATTTTCACTGCTTTGTCGATATCGAGCAGGATTTTTTCCAGACCTTGAAGCAGGTGCATCTTTTCCTGCTTCTTCTGCAGATCGAATGCGGTCTCTCTGCGAACGCAAGAGCGCCTCCAGCCCGTCCATTCTCCCAGGATCTGCTTGATTCCGAGGACTCTCGGGGTCCCGTTGATCAGAATGTTGAAATTGCAGCTGAATGTTTTTTGCAATTCGGTGTAGCGGAATAATTTCTGCATCAGGGCTTCCGGATCGGCGGATTTTTTATAATCAATGGTGATCTTGAATCCGTCTTTGTCCGATTCGTCCCGGATATCGTTGATTTCTTTGATTTTATTGCTCTTTACAAGATCCACGATTTCTTCGATGATTTTCTCCAGGGTGGAGATATAAGGGATCTCGTCGATCTCGATAAATCCGTTTTTCTTGTCTACGGTATATTTTGAGCGCAGCCGGATCGCGCCTCTTCCGGTCTCGTAAATCTGGGACATGGTGTCTTTGTTATAGATAATTTCCGCGCCGGATTCGAAATCAGGTGCCGGAAGGTAGTCGATGATATCCACGCCCGGATCCTGGATATAGGCGATGGCCGCGCTGCAGACCTCCTCCAGGTTGAACGAGCAGATCTGGCTTGCCATGCCAACTGCGATGCCCTGGTTCGCATTGACCAGGATGCTGGGGAATGTCGCGGGAAAAAGGGTCGGTTCCTGCATTGTTCCATCATAATTATCGACAAAATCCACAGAATCCTTGTCCATCCCGCGGAACAACTCTTCACAAATGGCGTCCAGCTTCACTTCCGTATATCTTGCCGCGGCGAAGGCCATGTCTCTTGAATACTGTTTGCCGAAATTTCCTTTGGAATCAATATAGGGGTGGAGCAATGCGGCATTCGCGCGGGTCAGGCGCACAAGGGTCTCATAGATCGCCATGTCGCCATGGGGGTTCAATTTCATCGTCTGTCCGACAACATTGGCGGATTTTGTCCGTTTCCCGGTCAGCAGGCCCATTTTATACATAGTATAGAGCAGTTTACGGTGTGCCGGTTTGAATCCGTCGATCTCGGGAATCGCTCGCGATACGATGACACTCATCGCATACGGCATGTAGTTTTTTTCGAGGGTGTCCGTGATGGGCTGTTTCTCGATAATCGCCATTTTTTCTGAAGTTGCCGGCTTTTCTTTATATTCTTCCTCATCCGTTATGGACGACAGGTTCTTTTTCATTCGATCGCTCCTCGCATTCCATTGGTATGTCTATTAGTCCACATCCATTTCTTCCAGGTAAAGATAGCCGAACTCTTCGATATGGGTCTTGCGTGCCGTGAGATTGTCGCCCAGAAGCATATCGAATGTCTCGGAGGTTTTCCTCGCTTCTTCCGGCATGATCTGGATCAGTCTTCTTGTATAAGGGCTCATGGTGGTCAGCCACATCATGTCCGGTTCGTTCCCACCAAGCCCTTTGGAGCGCTGGATGGAAAATTTTGCGCCTTTGAGTCTGCTGATGATATCCGCCTTTTCTTTTTCGTTATATGCAAAATAGGTTTCTTCCTGGTTTTTATTGTTTTTCTTTACAATCGCTGTGATCTCAAACAGCGGAGATTCAGCGATAAAAACCTTGCCGTCCTCGATCAGGGTGGGCACCAGCCGGTACAGCATCGTCAAAATCAGCGTGCGGATCTGGTATCCGTCGACATCGGCGTCGGTGCAGATGATGATTTTGTCCCATCGAAGACTGCTTCGGTCGAATGCGCTCAGATCCTTGTTGTGCTTGGTCTGGATCTCCACGCCGCATCCCAGCACTTTGACCAGGTCGGTGATGATTTCGCTTTTGAATATGCTGTCATAGTCTGCTTTGAGGCAGTTCAGAATTTTGCCGCGGACCGGCATGATCGCCTGGAATCGGGCATCCCTTCCCTGTTTGCAGGAACCGAGCGCGGAATCGCCTTCCACGATATAAAGCTCGCGTTCGGAGACCACTTTCGTCCTGCAGTCGACAAATTTCTTGACCTTGTTGGAAAGGTCCATGTTTCCCATCAATTTCTTTTTGATGTTAAGACGCTGTTTCTCCGCGCTCTCGCGGCTTCTTTTATTTGCCAGGACCTGGTCGACGAGCTTGTCGGCATCCATTTTATTTTCTACAAAAAAGATCTCCAGTTTCTGGCGCAGGACATCTGTCAGGAATTCCTGGATGTATTTGTTGTTGATTGCCTTTTTCGTCTGGTT
>CAZJXH010000335.1:0-3401 GCA_964549475.1 uncultured Oscillospiraceae bacterium | reverse complement strand
ATTTTTCATTTGTGTACCTTCTCTGTTAAATTCCTGTTTATCGGTAAGATTATATAAATAATTAGTATCTCATGATATATATCCAGGCTTCGTGTTATTAGCGAAATTGGTATATGATGTGCAATTCATTTTCTCTGGATAATAAACATAATGGGTAGTTGATTAACTGACAAAGCTTAAAATGGAAAAACGGAGCTAACAACATGAATTTTTGTCGTTTACCGCTCCTTTGGCGCCTGCGCTATATTACACTTCCACAGAAAGGTAATAGCCCAAAAATCTAATTGCGCTATTTCGATCAAGCAGGTCGTGCTGTCGTTGATTTTGATAAGAACGCAAGCACGAATAACATGAAGTGTCACAATTTTGAGAACATCCGTCGAGATTCTGATAAGCTGCATGAATGATGTCTTTCATGATTTTACCATTGTTTTCGAGCAGTCGCCGCACATGCCCAGAGCCTCCGGCTGTCACATCAAACAACATGATTCTAAGTTCATTATTTTCACGTTTGATACACCCTGATATGTCACCTCTTTCAATGTCCATTGATGTGGAAATTGCATTTAACAAGCCATACATGACTGATAAAGCTTGACTTACGTTTTCAAATGGAGTATCGAAACTCAACTGGACGACATCAGTCATAAAGAGGTGATTCAACCGTTCTCTATATAGAGAGGTTGAGCGGCATCGTCCTCCATTTGCATTTTCGTGTGCTGCATCTTCACCCAAGTTGCTGATTTCTTTAACTCCGGCACGCGCAGAACGTTTAAAAGAGGATCGCGTCATGGGACCATTCTTTTTTTGTTTACGAGCTGCCGGAATGAAGAACGGCGTTTCGCTTTTATTTATTGCAAAACCACACAGCTTGCATACATAGTACCAGTCATTGGAAACTGTCATGATCTGATCATTTTCCGAAGAGGTCATCGTCATCTGACAAGAATTGCAATTAACAACAACCGTTTGTAAGGTTTCCCCTTCTCCAATATAGCAATCATCACTTCTAAATTGACGTTCAGGTCGGGTCATCGGAACCGGCTTTACATCCTTCTCAGCAACCATACCTTGCCTAGGCGAAATGGCCTCCTCCCATTCATCAATAACTGCCCCACAACCAGTACATTGAATTGGGTTTTCGGGTATAACAATAACATGATTCCATGTATCACAATTTTGGCATTTGTGAATATAAGAATATTCAAACATAGCAGTATCCGCATTAGTGGTGCGTTTTATATATCTGCTGGTATACATTTCATCATTTGCCACAACATCTGCACCAGGCGCATATTCGGATATTGCCATATGTAAATCTCTCTGTAGCGACAACTCGTTGCTACTATCACGTGTTTGCTCGAGATTCCTGAATAGTTCTACAGTATCTACCGGGAATCCATACTTAGGAAGTATGTTCCCACGGGCCAAGAAGTCGATGAGTCCCTGACTACGATGGAGTGCCAAACGTCGTTCTAATTGTAGCTGCTTTGAGGAAAGAGACAGCCGTTCTTGAGATGAGAGTTGTCCAGACTGCAATTTTGTCAATATGCCTTGTATTATCTGACTGAATTCCGCAATCGTTTCTTTGTATTCCGCAACTCGCATGGTTAAGATGCCTCTTGCACCAACTAACTTGTCAATCCATCCAAAACGACTGATTTGAAATTGCTCATCAATCGACTTCCTTCCAGCAAAGGACAGACCAAAAGAAAGCTCCAACAATTTAGCAAGTTCTGTCGGAGGGTTGGTCAACATATTTTTCAATGCCTCAACACCGCCTTCTTCCAAAAAACTCTGTGCCTTATCGCCGTTATAATAACCAACTGGATTGGTGCGTAGGAAATAGGCCAGCACAACGGCATAGACATGCCGCATTACGACTTTCTCATTGTTGTCTTTGAACATCGGCGGTTTGATTGATCCTTTAATCATTTGATTATGATGATCAAAGTAGTGAAAATCATGAGAACTCAGCCGCGCATATGTAAGTGCATAGGCTGCAGCATTCTCACTTCGGCCGGCACGACCGGCGCGTTGTGTATAGTTAGAGGCAGACGGTGGTATATTGCGCAGGAAAACAGTTTCAAGGTCGCCAACATCGACACCCATTTCAAAAGTTGTTGAACAAGACAACGCGTGTATTTCGTTTTTCTCAAATCGCTGTTGATACTCCTGTGCTGTTTTACGGCTCAATTGCGCTGTGTGTTCAAGCATAAGCAGCGAGTGCATCCAGTCTTGCTCGTAAAGCCTTTTATAATGGTTCTGCGCATACTCTTTTTTAATATCAATTTCATCAATTGTCCCATAGCAACGCAGCATGTTGCATTTGCCATCGATGTTATATGTGGTGATTCTTCCACACAACTGACATTTGTACCAATGCGCACTAGGGTCATTGGGCAAGACAATCTGAAATGATTCAGGGTTTAGGCAATATCGATTTCTCTGCAGTGCCAGCGGGAAGGTGTTTGCTCGCGCTTCAATGAGCCACTCCCCCCAGTATCTGGCAAGAAAATCAATGGCCCTCTCTTCACTCCCATCCAGGCCACACGCCGCAAAAGCGCGTAAAACAAGCTGTAATCGCTTATTCATTACATAGCCCGTGCCATTATTCTTGCGTCGTGGCGTCCATCCCTTACAATTCGTCCTTTTCATACCCTCCGGGCTCATGACAAACCCGATCTGCGTTGTTGTAAAAAAAATGTATTTGTTATCTTCATCCAACATATCTTCTTGGTGGCTGATGGCCCCTGCATGAGCCATGGTCATGATCAATTCATCAAGTAATGTCTTGCAAAGCGCTTCATTCCCGTTTAAATATTTCTGCGCATAATCCTGAACCGCTTTTTTGGTGTTCCCACGATAGCGATATTGTAAATAACCCAGCGATGTTAAGCTTTCAGCCCGTTGAGAATTGATGAGTTCGTTAAGTACAGCCATCCATGCATGCCTCTGTGCCAATTTCGCCTTCTCTCTTCGGCTAAGTTTTTGATTACCGCCAATTTGATCTTCAAAAGTGTAATTTTTACGGAATTTAGTCGATAGTTCATCTACAAGGTCAGAAAGCACATATTTCTCATCGTTATCAAGCGTATCTATGCACTTCAATATCCCGCGCCTGCGCAGAAATTCCTGGTAACTGCGCTTCATATATGATGCAAAGTACGCAGCTTCACTCCGGCTGTCAGAAAAGCTTAAGAATTGTTTCCCGGCTTCAACTTCAACATACTCATCCCCAATAGTAATCTGCCTTTGCTTGATCGGCAACCGTTCAAAAAGAGACGTAGCCAAAACCGCAGTAGCAGCTTCATTGCCTAAGTATAAGCCCTTGTATCTCCCTATGTTGCAATGAACGCATCGATTGCTTGCGTTATCTCTTTTCACTACCCGGATGCGAT
>CAZJXH010000334.1:0-3414 GCA_964549475.1 uncultured Oscillospiraceae bacterium | reverse complement strand
CAAGAACCTGACCGGAGTGACCGAATCCGCCGGGGAGATCCTGGATGGACTTGATGGAATCACTTCGGAAAACGACGGAGGAATTGTCGGAACAATCACCATGATTGCATCGCTGGTTCAAAATGTCATCCAGGTCATTCGAAATATCGCAAATAAAGACGAATAAAGATGGATAAGGACGAGCAATCATAAGCTGAGGAATACACTTCGATGAATCAAGAACAAGTGCTGGGAAAATTATACGAACTGCAGGACCTCGGATATCAAAAGTTCCATTCTCATCTGGTACCTGGAAAGAATCAGATTATCGGCGTACGCATGCCGGCGCTCCGCGCTCTTTCCAAGAGCATTGCAAAAGACCATCCGGAGGACTTTCTCAAGACCTGTCCTCACGAATGGTATGAGCAAACCATGCTTTACGGCATGGTGCTGGCACAGTCCAACCTGGAGATCGACAAGTTTTTGGAAGCACTGGAAGCATTCCTTCCCCATGTTGACAACTGGGCTGTCTGTGATTGCACGGCGAATAGCTTACGGATAATCAAAAAGAACAAGGCGATGTTCTGGGATTGGATCATCGACCACCTTCAGAGCAGTCATCCATTTACGATTCGATTCTGTACTTGTCTTTTGATGGGATATTATCTGGATGAGGAACACATTGACCGGGTTCTGGACCTGCTTTCGGGGATTCGAAGCGAGGATTATTATGTGAACATGGGCCTTTCGTGGGCGTTATGCGAATGCCTGATCAAGCATTATGCGAAGACATTGCCGGTTCTGAAGCGAAAAAGCCTGATGCCATGGGTACAGAACAAGACGATTCAAAAAGCGGTGGATTCCTTCCGCATATCAAACGAACAAAAAGAAATCATGAGATCATTAAGAATGAGTCAATAAAAAATACGGGAGGCCCGAAAACAATGGCAAAATTATATTTTCGATATGGTGCGATGGGATCGGGGAAAACCGCTAATGCGCTGATGGTTAAGTATAACTACAATGAAAGAGGACAGAACGCTCTTTTAGTGAAACCCGGGGTGGACAAACGCGACGGGGATCGGATTCTGGGATCCAGAATGGGGCTGCACAGCGAATGCATGCTGTTTGACGACCTGATGGATGACATCGTGAAAGAAAACCATTGTGTGATTGTTGACGAGGCTCAATTTCTGACCCGCAAGCAAGTCGATTATCTGGTGCATATTGTGGATGATTTAAACATTCCTGTGGTTTGTTACGGGCTTCGTGCGGATTTTCGGGGAGAATTGTTCCCGGGGTCAGAGCGTCTGCTTGCCTTTGCCGATACCATCGAAGAAGTGAAGACCATCTGCTGGTGCGGCAAAAAAGCGACATTTAATACGCGTTTTGACGAAAACGGTGTTGTCCTTAAGGAAGGCGACCAGATTGTCCTTGGAGCCAACAACAACTATGTCGGGCTTTGTCGCAAGCATTGGAGCAGGGGCCAGCTCAAACCGGCCAAAGAAGAAATGGCTGCCAATGCGAAAGAATCAAAGTGCGAATGCGAGTGCGAGTGTGAATAGAGGCGATTAAAATAAACCGGTGAAATCAAACGTCGCGAAATAGTCATCGGGTGTTTCGGCCCGGCGGATCATTTTGCTGCTTCCATCCTCGCAAAGCAGGATTTCACTGGAACGAAGCTTCCCGTTGTAGTTATATCCCATCGAATAACCATGCGCACCTGTATCGTGAAGGACCAGGATATCGCCCATGTCGATTTTGGGAAGAAGTCGGTTGATGGCGAATTTATCATTATTTTCGCACAACCCGCCTGTGATATCATAGGTATGGTCCGATGGAAGATTCTCTTTGCCCATTACCGTGATATGATGATACGCTCCGTACATTGCGGGCCGCATCAGGTCCACCGCACAGGCATCCACACCGATGTATTCTTTATAAATGTGCTTTTCATGGATGGCCTTGGTGACAAGACATCCGTAAGGGGCGAGCATGAACCGGCCCAACTCGGTATAAATGGCGATATCGCCCATCCCTGCAGGAACCAGGACCTCTTCAAAAGCCTGACGGACACCTTCGCCAATGGCCATGATATCAGTCGGATGCTGCTCCGGACGATATGGAATCCCGACTCCACCGGATAAATTGATGAACGTGATCCGGGCTCCGGTCTCCCTTCGAAGCTCCACTGCCATTTCAAACAAAATCCGGGCTAAAACAGGATAATATTCGTTGGCAACGGTATTGCTGGCCAGAAAGGCGTGGATTCCAAATTCTTTCACACCCTTGCGCTGTAAAATCTTGAATCCTTCGGTCATTTGGGCTCTGGTAAATCCATATTTCGCCTCACCGGGCGTATCCATGATGGCGTTGTCGATCGCAAAGGCCCCGCCGGGATTATATCGGCAGGATATTTTCTGAGGAATCCCCGCGGCTTTTTCTAAAAAATCAATATGCGTGATATCATCCAGATTGATAATCGCATTCAGCTCTCTTGCCAGTCGGAAGTCCTCGGCAGGCGTATCGTTTGAAGAAAACATAATTTCATCACCGGAAATTCCAACCGCTTTTGACATCATCAGCTCGGTCAGGGAAGAACAGTCCATCCCGCAGCCCTCTTCCTGGAGAATCTGGAGAATAAAAGGATTCGGGGTCGCCTTCACTGCAAAATATTCTTTATACCCTTTGTTCCAGGCAAAAGCCTTCCGCAATTCCCTTGCGTTTCTGCGGATTCCTTTTTCGTCATATAGATGAAATGGAGTCGGGTATAAATTAGTCAATTGGTCAATCTGCGCTTTTGTGACAAAGGTCTTTTTCATACTCATCTTTACTCTCTTTTGCTCTTTTCTACGATTCTTTTTCTCATCATGGATGCTTGCTGGCGCCTGTCTGCTTGCCTTGGAATTTGAATCAGTGTAAAACATTTTCAATAAAATGTCAATCCGTTGTTCAGGAAAGGGTGTTCAATCTGTGAATGGACAGTTCAAGCCTGTTCTTGTATAATCACAATGTACTTATCCAGATAGAATCATTTGTCAGGAGGTCTCCCTCATTGAAATATTTATGCGTTTTTGATATGGACGGAACCCTTTTAAATACGGACCAATCCATCTCCGCAAGAAACCGGGATGCGCTGAAGGCATTAAAGGCCCGGGGAGTCGGCATCGTCCTGGCCACAGGCCGTACGGAGCTGATGACGCGGTTGTATGTCCAGGATCTGGAACTGGAATTACCGGTTATTTCCAACAATGGCTCGCTGGTGATTGATACTATAACCAGGGAGATTCTATACCGGGATTCCTTTTCTTTGCCGACGCTGACAAAATTGATTGAATATGGAATTTCAAAAGACAAGGACTATTTTATTTATACTATAGATAAAGTATTTTACTCCGCGAACAGCAGAAAAATCGAGATTTTTCACACATATAA
>CAZJXH010000333.1:0-3423 GCA_964549475.1 uncultured Oscillospiraceae bacterium | reverse complement strand
AAGGCCACTCTTGCTATCGAGACCGGTCGGCATGAGGAGCTTACCCAGGCGGAATTGTCGCCGGATCTTCTGCACTGCTACATCGGAATCCCTTTTTGTTCCAGCAGATGCCACTACTGCTCGTTTATATCGGAAGAGATTTTGCGGCTCGAAAAATGGATTCCGGATTATGTGGACGTTCTGATCAAGGAGATTGATGTGTTTCTGCCACAGATAAAAGACCGGTTGCAGACTTTATACATAGGGGGAGGGACACCGACCTCGCTGCCGGATGAATTATTTGAGAAACTGCTGAAGGGAATTTCAAAGCATCTTGCCGCCGGATCTATTGTGGAGTATACAGTAGAAGCAGGGAGGGCGGATTCGATCACACAAAAGAAGCTGGAAACGATGAAGCGATACGGTGTGAACCGCTTGTGCATCAACCCGCAGACCATGCAGGACAAGACTCTGCGCCGGATCGGACGCAACCATACGGCCCGACAGGTCGAAGACGCCTGTTCTATGGCACGCAGCTTTTCATTCGAGACCACCAACATGGACCTGATCGCCGGGCTTCCGGGAGAGCATTTCGAGGATTTCAAAGACTCCCTGGACACGTTGATCCGGCTCTCTCCGGAAAACATCACCATTCATACCTTGTCGCTCAAACGGACTTCTACGATGACGAAAATCATCCGGGAGAAAGACTCAGAAGAAGAGAAATGTCTTCAATTGAAAAATTTCCATCTTCCAAACAAGGAAATTTCTGATATGATAGAATATAGTATCAATGAATTAAAAAAGAATGGATATCATCCTTATTATCTCTACCGGCAGAAAGACATGGCCGGAGGTCACGAGAATGTCGGCTATTCGAAGGATGGACATGAATGTCTGTACAATGTTGCCATGATGGGCGATAAAAATTCCGTGCTGGCTTTGGGCGCCGGAGCAATGAGCAAAAAAACGGTTTATAATGATAATGGATTAAAAATGGAACGGCTGCCGAATCTCAAAGACGTAAGAAGCTATCTGCAGCGGATAGACGAGTTGATTGAAAAAAAACAGCGATTTTTCGGATTGTAGGATGAAATCGCAGAAATAGGACAAACCTGTTTGATTAAAAACTGGAGGGGGAAACGTGCATTATTTTGGAATGATCGAAACAAGCACTCTTGGAATCACCTTGCTGATCATATACATTATCACCTTTATCATTCCTCTGGGAATTGGAATCTATTTTATTATCAACTTCATCGCCGCACCGAAAAGGTATAAGAAAATGATTTATACCGAGATTCCCAGAACGTTTTTCGCCGTTGTGATCCCTGCGCGGAACGAAGATGGAATCATCGAACATACGATTCGGCATTTGAAATTGACGCAATACCCCGAGGACCGATATGAAATCCTTGTGATTGCAGACAATTGCACAGACGACACGGCGATATTCGCTGAAAACGCAGGAGCGCAGGTCTATATCCGGAAGGATCTCAATAAAAGGTCCAAAGCCCATGCGCTGAAATGGCTGTTTGACCAGGCGGAATTCAAGAACCGGAACTATGACGCCATCTGCATTCTTGATGCGGACGCTGTCCTGGCACCGGACTTTCTGCATGCGATGGATATGGAAATCTGCAACGGATACGATATCATCCAGGGGCGCTGCGGGTCCACCAATCCTTATGATTCCGCAACAGCGAGCTTTATGACAACCCTTGCCTCCCTTCAGAACCGTCTCTGGTATCTTCCTCAGGCAAACCGCAACCGCTCCGGATTTTATATCGGAACAGGTGCCTGCATCACCTTGGACCGTATTCAAAAAACGGGGTGGAATATTTCTACATTGGTCGAAGATGCGGAATTCAGCATCCAATCTGTCTTGAAAGGCGGATTTGTCCGTTATTGTGACCATGCGCGCTATTATGTCGAGCAGGTCACGACATGGAAACAGCTGTGGAAACAGCAGCGCCGCTGGAGAACAGGCCAGATCGACTGTTTGAAGAAATATGTCAAGCCGCTCCTTTTAAGTGTGTTTAAAGACAGGAACAAGAATACGATTTCTTTGCTGATTCTTGTTCTTATTCCGATCCTGTGCATCTCCTCCATTTTCCAGACGATCGCAACGCCCGTTCTGTTCGGCGAATTTGTCGGGTACGATAAATTCCAGCCCATTATGATTCTGATTGGCTTTGTACTGAATGCCGCTGCGATGTTTGCTGTTTATTCCTTTATTCTTTGGCTGGATGATACCTTTTCCATCAAACTATGGAAAGGAATCCTCGCAGCCATCTATTCTCCGCTGTTTTATGGACTGATTGACATCGCATCCGTATTCCGGCCGATGAAAGAATGGAATCCCATCCTTCATGGACAATCCAAATGGTTTAGCAATAAGGAAAACAAGCGATCCTTGGGGACCGCAAAACACAATCTGCTATTCGAAATGATCAACAGCATCCAAAAAAAACAAGGCGCGTCTTTTATAAAGATGGGAAATGACAACCGGGCGAAACTCAGAATGAATCATGGGAAAAATGAGAAAACGATGAAACGCACCAAAAAAAATAACCGGATAAACCTATCGGAGGATTGATATCGTGCAGATTGTTTTTTTAGACCGCAATACAATTGGCGAGGACATTGATGTCACCATTTTTGAAAAGCTCGGCGGACTGACCATCCATTCTTTCACAGAAGAGAAGGATGTAGCGGAAAGAATCGTGGATGCGGATATCATTATCACAAACAAAGGACGGCTCAATGCCGCCACCTTGATGCACGCAAATCCCAGACTGATCTGTCTGACAGCGACGGGGGTGGACAACGTGGATCTGCCTTACTGCGCCGCACATGGCATCGCCGTATGCAATCTGCGGGGATACTCGACGGAATCGGTCGTCCAGCATACTTTTGCCATGCTTTTTTCACTGATCGAGCATATTCCGCTTTTCCATGAATACTCAAAAACGGGAAGTTTTGTGAACGATGCGTCGTTCCGGCACCTGGGCTGGACTTTCCATGAAATCAACCATAAGAATTTCGGAATCATCGGGATGGGGACGATCGGGAAACGGGTGGCCGAAGTGGCAGCGGCATTCGGGTGTAATGTCTATTATTGGTCCTCAAGGGACCAGGATCGCTGCGATGCATACAAGAGGCTGGATTTTGACAGCCTGCTGGAACGATGCGACATCCTATCCATTCATTCTCCGCTGACGCCCAGGACATACCATTTATTCGGAATCGACCAGTTCCGCAGGATGAAAAAGGATGCGGTCCTGATCAATGTCGGCCGCGGCGATATCCTTGTCGAAGAAGATCTTGCCGCTGCCATCAGCGAAGGCCTGATCGGAGGAGCGGCGATCGATGTCTTATCCAAAGAGCCGATGGCGGAGACCAATCCGCTGGTCCGAATCCTTGGAGACCCCCGCTTTTTAC
>CAZJXH010000332.1:0-3455 GCA_964549475.1 uncultured Oscillospiraceae bacterium | reverse complement strand
CTATTTTCAGGGAAACGAGGTCAGCAAATGCCGATGCTAAAAAAAAGCCGGGAACCCCAAGAAAAAAAGGACTGCCGCAGGCGCGCCCCCTGCGGCAGATTGCGCGCCGTTCCATATGCCATCCCATATGGCATCCTATGCATCTCATGCATGATGGCGTGCTTCATCCTCCTGCCATCATGCGGTGGAAAGTCTGGAAATACGACATCCGGCAGCGCCTTGGAATCTTCTTCGATTCATCCGGCAAAGTCCGAGTCCGAGTTCGCGTCCTCATCCCCTGCTGCGTCCGCATCCCTCGAACCGGAAAAAATCTCCGTCATCGAAAAACTTTTACCCGTCGAGACCTATTCCTCGGAACGAACTGAAAAAATCACCCATATTGTCATTCATTTCTCGAGCAATGTGGCAAAGAATCCGAAGAACCCTTACAATATCGACGATATCTGGCAGATTTATTACGATTATAAAGTCTCCCCCCACTACCTGATCGACCGGCAGGGAGCGATATACCGGCTTATACCCGAGAATCGGGCCGCCTGGCACGCCGGTGACGGAGTGTGGAACAACAATAGCCGTTATACGAATAAAATGAATGAGTATTCCATCGGAATCGAGCTCATGGGAATCGGCACCTATGATGAAATGAGCCTTTATCTGACAAAGGCGGAATACAACAAACTGGATAAGAGCCTGATCGGCTTTACAGATGCCCAGTATGAAACACTGGATAATCTTCTGGAAGATATCCTTGTTCGAAACAATGGAATGATAAAAGACCGAAATCATATTCTGGGCCATTCCGATTATACTACGAGAAAGAGAGATCCCGGAATCCTGTTTGACTGGACCCGGATCGGCCTTTCCTCTTAATGCTTTGTTAGCTCTGCAACATGGGGACGATTCTTGTGCAACATGGGGACGGTTCTTGTATTGCATAAACGAAATAAAGTAAAATGCAACACAAGAACCGTCCCCATGTTGCACGAAAATGCACCCATACTCCATTTCTTTTCGTAAGCGATTGCCCCGGGGTAAACGAATAAACCTTGACGAATTGAATTATAATAATAATAATGTCCAGAGAGTAGACAGGGTGCTAGCTTCTACCTGAATGCAGTAGAAGAACGAGTGTGAATACAGTTTCTACTCAAATGTAATTGAAGAACGAGTGCAAAGACCGCTGCAAGAGCATGCGGGAGAATAGAAAGAACCGATAAAAGGACGAACGGAAAGGATGACATGAAAGACAGCGAATTAACAGACTATATGAGCGAATCAATTCAAAGACTGGTATCCAGTGCGATGAAATCAACGATGAAGAATCCGAAAGAAACCATCTTTTTATTGAAATATGCTTTATCCAGTAAAAAATCGAATCAAAAAAGAATGAGATACGAAGCAAAGGGGATCCATATCCCTCCTTTCCTGATATCAAGCATCACGACAAACTGCAACTTGTACTGTACCGGGTGCTATGCAAGGGCGAACCATATGTGCGAGGACAGGAAGCCGCAAGAAATGCTCTCGAGTGCACGCTGGGCAGAAATTTTTTCCGAAGCGGACAAACTTGGAATTTCCTTTATCCTGCTGGCCGGAGGCGAACCGCTGCTTTATCGGGAGGTTATTCTGAAAGCCGCTGCGGTGCATACGATTATTTTTCCGATTTTTACCAACGGCACTCTGCTGGATGAGGCATATATTCATTTGTTCCATGACAATCGAAACCTTGTTCCCGTGATCAGCCTGGAAGGAAACGAGGAAAGAACAGATTGCAGACGGGGTGCCGGGACGTATGGCAAAATTGAAGACACAATGGGCAGGCTGAAAAATGGGAAAATCCTGTATGGTGTGTCTTTGACTGTCACTTCGGACAATCTGGGCGAAGTGACATCCAGTGGATTCATTGCGAAATTACATAACGGCGGCTGCGGAATTGTTTTTTTTATTGAATATGTTCCGGTCGCCGATGGCACCGATCACCTGTCGCTGGACGAAATGGAGCGGATTTGTTTAGAAAAAAGACAAAATGATCTGCGGAAAGAATACAGGGACATCCTTTTCCTGTCCTTTCCGGGCGATGAAAAATACACCGGCGGATGTCTGGCTGCAGGAAGGGGCTTTTTCCATATCAATCCGCATGGAAGCGTCGAACCATGCCCGTTTTCACCTTATTCCGATACGAATTTGAAATCAGGAAGCTTATTAAGCGCCTTGCAGTCCCCGCTATTTGCAAAGATCAAGCAAGGCAATCTTTTGGAGGGGGAGCACGAAGGCGGGTGCTCTCTGTTCGCCCACGAAGAGAAAATAAGGCAATGGGCAGATGGAAAAGCAATTACTGATAGTGAAAAATGATTATTTAAACCGTATTTTTTATAATGACAGGATATGATATTATTATTCAAGCAAAGAATAGTCTTCGAATTCTAGGAGCTTCAGGATTCTAAGAACTCTAGGACGCTAAAATCCGGTGTATTAATATGGACTAGTGCCCTGTAACCTTTAAAGCATATATATACATACATATAAAGCATATATATACATACATATAAAGCATATATATACATACATAATGCATATATCCGACGAGGAAAATTCTTGTAGGGCAAGGCGCCGGATGGAGGAATACGGTATGGATTGCGATTGACGACAACGCTGCCATACAGAAATTTAACCGGCGGTATGATATGGAATTAGAGGGTACAGGGTACTAGTATGATAATAGGACGAAATAAAGTAAAAAATATTTAAAGGAACAGGTGGCAGATATGGATCTTTTCTTCTGGATTGTTGATTTATTAATTCCTACAATGATGATGATTATCGGAGCGTTATTCAAATTCCTTCCGCCCAAAAAAATAAACATGCTGTATGGATACAGAACATCCCGTTCTATGGCGTCACAGGAAGCATGGGATTATGCTCATCCGTTATGCGGCAAAATCTGGATGATGCTTGGAGCGGGCCTGGTGGTTTTTATCATAGCGGATAAGCTTGTGCTTCCGGTCAAACCGGAATTTTTGAGTCTGGCCAATGCAGGGATTTCCATGCTTTGCTTGATTCTTCCTATCCCTTTTATAGAGAAAAAGCTGAAAGAAAAATTCGGATCGCCATTTTGAACCGATCCTCCAGATAACAGGCAGCAACTAAACCAGAAGCAGCTTTTTCTGCATATCAGAGAGGCTGCTTTTTTATTCCGATAAGCGGATTCAATTGAAAGTAACAAGAAGGATAGAAATTATCTGCAAAAAAGTGTTAATTTCCACATTAGAACAGGTGTGAATAAAATCTCAAAAAAATCATCCCAAAATAGTCAGAAATAATTATAAAAAAAGAAAAATAGGTGTTGACAAAACAATACTGCGGTGGTATCTTATTAAGGCACCGCAAGCGCGGACGGCAAACGGACCTTGAAAATTGAACAGTGAAACAATACATACAAGCGGAGCCAACGATTC
>CAZJXH010000331.1:0-3461 GCA_964549475.1 uncultured Oscillospiraceae bacterium | reverse complement strand
TATCGTTGCAATTCAGGGAAACGCCGGTAAGAATCATCCCGTTTTGTTGAATCACGTCGTTTAGGCTTTGTACGATTTCATTTTGTAGCGGCAGCCCGTTCCCGTTCACTACAAAAATCACCATGACCTGTTTCGTCCGAAAGCCGGTCCGGATTACCAGATGCCTCAAAAGTCCGGTCCCCTGGGCTTCGTTGTAGATTGAAATTTTATTTTTTATAATGAAATCGCGTACCGCTTCGCGGATCACATCCCCGATTGGATGCTGTACCAGACACTCGTTCGAATCCGCCACACAATGAGAGTCACTCTCATAAAACCCGATGGCAGGGCGGTCCGATGTACCGGAAACCGGCATCTGGACATTGTTTCGATAATGAAATGGATGCTCCATTGCGAGGATGGGAGACATCATGGATTCTAAAACGGTGCGGTCGAACCCGCCGATCCGGTTCATCGCCTCCAGCACGCTGTTTTGTTTCCAGACGCACTGTGCCATATAATCCATGTGCTGCAGGCTGCACCCGCCACAATGGGTAGCAACCTTGCAGGGAGCGATTATCCGGTCCTTTGACAAGAGGATCATTTCAGTGATTTTACCGATAGCATATGATTTTGTCTTGCGGGTGATTTCAACCTTTATTCGATCGCCCGGAATGGCTCCCGCAGCAAAAACCACCATGCCGTCTTGTCTTCCCACGCCCTGTCCTTCACTGGTCAGAGAAGTGATTTCCAGGATATCCCCATTTTCGTTTTTTTCAAGCATTCCGTACGAGTCCTTCCAATATTCCAATATTCCAACATTCCTGTAATAGATTCCAGTTTTTATTGTCAGAACCAGATATTTAAATCAAATATTAAAATCAAACTAAATAATCGAAATAAATAATCAAATTAAATCAGATTGTCAAATCCGTAAACAGGCAAAATTGATCAAGCCCGTCCTGAAAGAATGAAATTCGAATTGGTTGAAAATTTACTCCTTCAGGTTGTCCGGTCCGAATCCAAATGGAAGGAGTTCCTTCAGCCGGTATTCCTTGTAGTCATCCGCATTTTTCGCCACAAGAACAATGAATGTCTCCGGATCGCAAAACTCCATCAGTACCTGGCGACAGACACCGCAAGGAAAGCAGTACTGCGTATCTTCCGCGAATCCGCCGCAGACGGCAATGGCCGCAAAATCCCGCTCGCCTTCGGAGACCGCTTTGAAAATCGCGGTGCGTTCCGCGCAATTCGTCGGAGAATACGCTGCATTTTCGATGTTGCAGCCGCTGTATACTTTCCCGCTTCTGGTGAGCAGGGCCGCCCCGACTGCGAATTTCGAATAGGGGACATACGCTGCTTTTCGCGCTTCAAACGCCTGTGCAACCAACTCTTTCAACTTCATCCAAAACACCGCCTTTACTGCGATTACGCTCTAATGGTTTCACCCTTATTGCTCTTTGTATATAAATAAAAGTATACTATTCCTGCTGACGAATCACAACGGTTCATTTTGAAGTTCATTTTTATTTTATGTTTTTTATGTTTTATTCTGTAATTTTGTTCTCCGCTTTATTCTCTAATAATTTTTTATAAGACAGGTCTATCCCAATCGCTCCCAGCGGTGCAGTGATAAGGATTGCCACAACCGCAATGGTTAGAATCAGGGACCCCGAAGCAATCCCCATGCTTAAGGGGATGCCGCCGATCGCCGCTTGCACGGTTGCTTTGGGGAGATACGCAATCGCACAGAAAAGCCGCTCTTTTTTTGTTAATGGGGTTTTGAGCAAGGAGAGGAAAACACCGATAGAGCGAAACATCAATGCCCCTGCGATCAGCAGCAGCGACATCAGCCCGGCTTTCGGAAGGTATGAGATATCCACCGTGGCTCCTACTAGAACAAACAGCAGGACTTCCGCGCCGACCCATACTTTTGAAAACTTCCCGGAAAGCCGTTTCCCCAGATTTTCATTCTTCTGCAGAATCGCAACGCCCATGCTCATGACTGCAAGCAGCCCGGATATCGGAAATACCGGTTTGATCCAGGCCTCGAAAGAGACAAACAGAAACGAGAGCCCCAGAAGCAGGATGATTTTAACCGTATCGCGGACATGGATTTTTTTAAAGATCCACACAAACAGGATTCCAGTTATTCCGCCGAGGAGAATCCCTGACACCATCGATACCGGCACCTGGAAAAAACTCAAAGCACGGAAGGATTTTCCTTGGTAGATTCCCAGAAAAGCGGTAAACAAAACCAGTACATAAACGATATCGACCGAAGCCCCCGCAAGAATAAGCTGTGGAATCCGACGGGCTTTTGCATAGGAGCCTTCTGCCAGCTTGATCATTTTTGGAACAACAATAGCAGGCGATACTGCTGCGACAATACAACCCAGTAGAATCGCATCCAGCCTGGGAAGATTAAAAAGAAGCGGCGCGAAGAACGCAATCGCGGCAATTTCAATTGTAGAAGGAAGAAAGCAGAGCAAGGCGGCAGGACGGCCGACTTTTTTCAGGTCGCCCAAGTCCAGTGCCAGTCCGGCGCGGGTGATAATAATAATCAATGCGATCTGCCTCAAATCGGAAGACATTCCAAGAATACCTGGCGAAATCAGATCCAATGCATACGGTCCCAGGATAATTCCGGTCAGCAGCATGCCCAGCAGCCCGGGAAGCTTGATTTTATGAAAGATCCCGCTTAAAACAAGTCCACAAATCAGTATAATTGCTAAACTGAACAACATCTGCTGCTAATTCCTCTACTTTCGGCTTTTTTACTTTCAACATTCTTTCTGATGTGAAAAAGCTGATGCTTCTGCAAATATTATACAGAAGTCATCAGCCAGAAGCGGTTCGGTACTAAACCAGGGAGACACTCATTCCCATCTTTTATTCTATTATAGCTGTTAAAGCGGTTTATCCATCACAGGTAAAATCATTCGTTGTTGTTTCAAATTGGCATTACCATTTCCCTCTGCCGACATGCCCGGCAATCTCTGCCTTGCTGCGCTGCTTGATAATCACAGCCTCCTGCCTCGCTTGCTGGAACAGCGACAAGCATGGCGGGTCTAGATTGATTTGGATGCCTTCTTCTGCCAGAGCTTGAATCTTCACTGCCAGATCGACGATCTTCATATGAATATCGTTCGTGCGGTCCGCAGTAATAATTTTCTTCGCTTCTTCTTCTCCCAATTGGATAAACTTCTCAGCCGGAGCACCACATTTCGGGCAGAAATCAGGGGCTCTGTCTCCCTCATGAACAAATCCACAAACGGAACATCTCCATAACATAAAAAATTTTCTCCTTTCGATTCGATTGTTTTCAAAAGAATATCCGCTAAAAAAGCAAGGATACTCTGCACTTCTGATTATAGAGATTTCTTCCATTAAGTCAAGAGATCCAGTCCGGTAAGGTTCATTTTCTCGGGTCTTTGACACTTGAATAGATAAAAAATCCTTGAAAGCCTTGGTACAGGCTT
>CAZJXH010000330.1:0-3464 GCA_964549475.1 uncultured Oscillospiraceae bacterium | reverse complement strand
TATTGTCGATGACCAGCTTGTTTTTATGATTCCAGCCAGTAAATGCTTCAATTATTGCTTCTCCAAAGTCTGTAACCTGCATGGTCTCCACATTCAGCAGTTGCGTGTAGTGCCCATCGTCCATACCGCTTCCAATCAGTGCCAGCTTGTCCTGTATCAACCATCTGATACTCCGGTAGGATGATTCCGGCATAATTACAATTGCCTGATCATTTATTGGCTTCGATATATCAATCATTCTAATCTCATTAAGCCACCCATATTCCATGCCGGAAGGATTGTTCCCGGTCGGCGCGCAGTAAAGGATCCGCTTGTTGTCCGAGAACAGGATCGGACTAAATCCTTCTATTTGATCGGACAGGGTTGTGATGGTTTTGTCAGAAAATCTGTAGAGGTTGATCTTCCCATCCGAATTTTCATAAACCAGTCTGCTGCTGTCAGTACTAAAAGAAGCATTATATGCGTGGAAGGGCAATTCATCGATGGAATCTGTCGAAATGGTATACATGCGGATTTTTTGCTTAACTGGATTTAGTGGATGAAAAGGAATCGTGACATGGTCTCCATCCATTGACCAGGATGGCTCTAAAAGAAAATAATTACCACCCTTTTCCCCTTCGATCAGTTTTGTCAGATGCCGGCTCCTGGCATTATAAAGATATACGCCTGGAGTATATTCTTTCTGAACATTCTGAACAGATCCTATAAATATACAATATTCAGATTCAGGTGACCAGAAGAAATAAGTGCTTGCTTGGACTTCCCCGAAATCCAGCTCTTTCAGAAATGTGCCTGTTGCGAGGAGATCCATCGTCGAATGATCCGATGCTGAATCAGTAGAAATGCTTTCACCGCTGTTAACAGGCTGTACTGTCGGCGTATTATCGGACGGAGATATAGACACAGTCGGTGTCGGCTCGTCTGAATGTATTGTTTTTAAAAATCCAGGCAGCAGCGCGCATCCGGCAAACACTACTAAAAGAACAGCAGTCAATGTAATCAGTACCGAGGTTTTACGTTCATGAAGCACACGATGAATGCGATCCTTCAAATTGATTTCGATAAACGATGCCATAAGGATAGAACCGGGTATTTCCGCTCTGCCGTCCACCTGGTGTCCCGCGCAGCAGGTGACTGTTGCAAGGAGCGTCCTGGCATACTGAGTGCGGTTGCCTCTTTCTCCAAGAAACCGAACCGTCATATCATCGCAATAGTATTCACAGTCCCGCTGGATAAGACGGATGGCGATCCAGCACAGTGGATTGAACCATTGCACGGACTGCAGACAGCAGAGCAGCAGCCGCAGCAATGGATCATGATGTCGGAAATGTACCAGTTCATGCGTCAAGACCGCATCGATCTCGTCCGGTTCCAGCTGCTCCAGCATGTCGGACTTTAGAACAATTTTCCGATGAAGAACGCCGATGATAAATGGACCTGACGCTTCGTCAAGAAGATACAGCTTCACCGGCTGTCGGCAATGCATGCCCTGTGCAAGACGTTCGAAACGGCTGGACCAGCTGGCGGGTGCCGATAGTCCTTTTTTACGAAGTGTCAGAAGTGTACGGCTGTATCCAAAGATGAAGATACCCAGCAATAAAAGCAGTCCGGCCAGCCAGATGGATCCGGCAATCAGCCAGAATATCTGAGCGGCAGTGAGTTTGATTGATAAAATTCCACTGATGGGCAAGTTGTTATTGGTCGGTTGACTGATTTCCTGGCTCATCGAGGCTGACGACCGATTGCTGATGGAAACCCCCGTGCTGGTACCCGCTGCAGCTGACCCGGTGGATATGGATGAAGTCGGATCGGATGCGTTATTCAGGCTCTCGCTTTCCGCTGATGTACTTCCAGACTGAGATACCGATGCCGACGCTGGGTCTAAAATCGGCTCAACGTGCAGCATTTGAATCGTTTGGTTCATCGGTGTCCAAAAATCCATGACTGTACCTTTCGGAATTGTGATTGAACCAAGCAACTGCGGTATCGGCAAAATCAGGAACAATATCAGAATCAGCCAGATCCGGGCATGGCTCCGAGCGCTCATGCGACGGCCGAATAAAGATTTCGACAAAAGAATCAATCCCAGAACGACGGATGCGCCAAGGCTTAAAAGCAGAACCGACTGGAAAAGAGCAATCAGGCCGTTTATAAAACCAAGCATATTATTTACCGCCTTTCTGCTCATCAATCAGTTTCTGCAGTTCATCGATCTCCTGTTTGCTCAGATTCTTATTGCTGACAAATTGGGCAAACATGTCCCGAAATGATCCGTCATAAACTTTCGTCAGAAAAGAGCTCGCTTCGTTAAGCTGCATCGCATCCCGGTCATAAACCGGCAGGCAGATGAATCCTGGGTCTTCACGTTTGATAACCCCTTTGTCCATCAGCCGTGTAAGAAACGTATAAGTCGTATTGCGAAATTGATTGTTCTTTTTAAGAAAATGAGCGGCAATTACACCGGCACTGAGTTGCCCGTATTCCCATAGCAGTTGCATGATTTCCATTTCACGTTCGGATAGATGAGGGATCGGTAATTGATTCACGGCAGGCACCTCCTCAGTTCATTGCATAATCGTTCATTATAAAACGAAAATGCATCGAAGTTGTTCTACATACCTAGAATACATTTATTCTACATCGTTAGTAACCTGGTGTCAATACTTGATTTTCCACATCTATCCTGCCTCCTCACCCCTACCCCTTTTTTAGCCAGTAGACCTGTTCCCGTGTACGAGGGAAATCCGAATTTTCGGTCTGACTGATACTCTCATATTACATTATTTGACAATGAATGAAGCTTAATTTATTCTTGAATGATCATAATATAATGCTTAATAAAATAATTGTATCATAATTATATTATATTTCAATTTTATTGAATAATCTATAAACACCGACACCACTAAACAGTAAGACTAACACACCCCCGACTAGTACAAATACTACTTTTGACAGATATTGTAGATAGCTGATAATACAAAATCCTATTGCATGATAGCCATCTGTAAATTTGGCAAGTTGCATTTGCTCATATATTTGTTTGATAACTGAAGATTTTCCTATATCCCAAATAAACCCATTAACTATCAAAAACGCAAAGAACATTAAAGCAAACATAACTATTACAGTTATTATTACAGTAAGAAATATCATTTTTTTCATATACAATTCTCCTTTGCAATGTTTATATTAATATATAGCAAAAGGCAGTTCTCAAAGTCATTCATGTGCCCTCCTAAATCAGCACACTTGGGTGTAACCCATACAAATTATCCAACTTTCAAATTTCACAACGATCCAAGTCCTCCAGGACTCACATTCTCAACACGCTCCCGACGATTTTCTTAGTTACAGGATCCAAATAGACAATACAAGGCCCCAAAAAATCATCCGTATCATAATATACAGAAACAACAAATTCGCGTTCTTTATGATCCATCTTATAGAAAACCAAATCCCAG
>CAZJXH010000329.1:0-3466 GCA_964549475.1 uncultured Oscillospiraceae bacterium | reverse complement strand
ATCCACAAGAGCGGGAAGCAGGACTGCGGCCGGTGACGGAGCTAAAAACGAAACAGGAGGGGAATGGGCGGCGGAATCGGAAGACCGGGCGCCCGGCAGTACGACGGCGGATGCCACAACGGCGCGGATGGCGCTTGCGCTCCGGCAGGGGGCCGCCACCCGGGAGAATTCCGCGCCGGATTCCACCGCTTCCTTCGATTCCGGTTCGGCAGCGGATTCCGGAATGGAATCCCAGGATGTCTCGCGATACCCTTGCCCTTCGCGCTTGACGGCAAACGGTTTCATCGCATGGATGTCCCGCCGTTTGATGGCTTTCAGATATTCGACTGCCAGGATGTTGTTGGAGGTTCCAAGCAGGAGGCCTGCCTGAAGAGACGGATCCGCATCCTGGAGCGCTTTGGCGCGGGATACCGGGAAAGAGAGACCAAGGTCCAGGCAGGCTTTGAGGGATTGCTGATAGGCAGGCGGTTCAAAGGCGAGGATGCCGGCGATGGCGTCAAGGGACTCCAGGTCGCCGGATTCCGAGCCGAAGACAAGGTAGTCGCAAAGGCCGCAGGCAGCGGCAAGGGCGACGCCGCCGTCCGCAAACCGCTCGGCGCTGCCCGTCGCGTACACCGCGGGCAGCTCGATGACCAGGTTGACGCCGCCTTGCAGGGCTGCCCGGGTACGCGACCATTTGTCCAGCACGGCGGGCTCTCCGCGCTGGACAAAGTTGCCGCTCATGATCGCGATAATCGCGCAATTCGCCCCGAACTCTTTTTTAACCGCTTCAATCTGGTACAAATGGCCGTTGTGAAACGGATTGTATTCGCAAATAATTCCTACAGTAATCATGCATTCCTCGCTTCATTCTTCCAGTGGAACATGGGGACGGTTCTCGTGTTGCATTTTATTTTGTTTATGCAACACAAGAACCGTCCCCATGTTCCATTCTTCTTTATCGCTTTATAGAATTATGATACAATAGAATGGTCGAAATGGGAATAGCGGCCATGGATCCGCCAGGGTTTGTGAAAACTCCGCAAGCGCCCCTTGAAACATTGATTTATAGCTTGCTGTGTTGTATAAAGCTGCAAATATCAGTTACATATTGTATATATGCGCCTTCATTTGACACTTTATACGCCTTGTTTTTTGCACTCTGTGTTTTTTGCACAACCTGCCGCCATCATCGGCCAGAACAGCGCAGAGTAGAACAGCGCAGAGTAGAACAGCGCAGAGTAGAGCAGCGCGGAGTAGAACAGCGCAGAGTAGAGCAGCGCGGAGTAGAGCAGCGCAGAGTAGAACAGCGCAGAGCAGAGCAGAGCAGAACACCGCAGAACCGAACAGAGCAGAGCAGAACGGAAAGGGATGTCCATGAAAAAAAGGAAGATTATTTTACCCGGCGCTTTGACTTTATGCATCCTGCTCTCCGGAGCGCTCGTTCTCGCGGCAACCATCCATTCCTTTCTGTCGTCCCCCCGTTCGGATCCGGCGAGCGGATCCGGTTCTTTCGCCCAATCCAGCGTTTCCGGCTCGTCCGATTCAAACAGAGCGGCTTCCCCGTCGAAGCTCAAGGTCTGTTTTTTTGATGTTGGACAGGCCGATGCGATCCTTATTATTATGCCGAACGGCACAACCCTTGGAATCGACGCGGGAGAAAGCGATACACAGGAATCTCTTGCTGATGCGATTCAAGCTCTTGGAATAACGAGACTGGATGCGCTTGTCGCCACCCATCCCCATACGGACCATATCGGAGGGATGGCTTATCTGATCCGAAAACTCGATGTCGGTAGAATATATATGCCAAAGACCTCCACGACAACGAAAACATTCGAGAATCTGCTGGAAACAATCGCTGTCAAGAAATTGCAGGTCATCGAAGCAAAAACGGGCGGATCGATTTCCCTGGACGCCGATGTCGCCATCCGGATCCTTTCTCCGACCCAGTTGTCAGAAGAAGAGATGAATGACAATTCTGTCGTTCTTAAAATCACCTATGGACAGACCTCCTTTCTTTTTATGGGGGATGCCGGGACCCCGGTGGAAAAACAGCTGCTTGCGCGGAAAGAGAACCTGAAAGCGGATGTTCTGAAAGTGGGACACCATGGTTCCGATACCTCGACATCCAGCGTTTTTTTAAAAGAAGTGATGCCCGCGTTCGCCATGATCAGCGTCGGGAAGGACAATGATTACAACCATCCCTCCCAGACCGTTGTCAACCGGCTCAAAGGAGCCGGTGCGCAGATTCTTCGGACGGACGAACAGGGAACGATCACCTTATCCTCCGATGGGAAGACGGTGAGCGTACAGTCAAAATGAAACAGTCAAACGGAACAGGGAAAGCATAACAAGCAGAAAAAGCATAACAAACAAGTAAAGTATAATGAACAGGGAGAATGAAACGAGATGAAAGTGATTCTGGACCGGTTTGAAGGAAACAGCGCCATCGTGGAACTGCCCGGCCGATTGATGGTGGCGGCTCCTGCGGTTTTGTTCGAAGGAGCGAAAGAGGGCGACGTGATTTCTATTTTGGTGGATCCGGCCGAAACCAAGGCGCAAAAAGCTAAAATCGAACAATTGATGAAAGGCATCATGGTAGATCAATGAGAGATCCAAATTTATTCAGCAGGGGCATAAACCGGAAAACAATAAAAAAAGACGACCGGCATGACGGACGCAAGGGAAAATCCCCTGTAAAGCCCATCATTGCGGGGGTTCTTGCCATCGCCCTTCTTGCCGGAATGTATTTCGGCTATCGCTTTCTTTTCCCCGGAACAAAATCCATTGCGTTCCATGCGGCCTTTCCCGGATCCCGATCGGCGGATCTCACATATGAATCCAAAAAAACCGCAGTGGATCTGAAAGAAGGATTTCAAAACAAGCTGATCCAGACCATCGGCGTGTTGGAATATTACCAGATCGCCGGGAAAACCGGAACTCCTCCTGCCGTGAAATCAACGAAAATGCTTTTCGAGGACCAGATCGAATTATTAAGCTTTTATATCGAACAAAAGAACAGGAGTGCGTTCAACAAGCTGAACAGCTGGATCAAATCCACTTTTCAGGCGGACAATGGCCTTTTTGTCAAGCAGGTCGATTCGGGTTCTTTCAACAAGCCGGGAGGCGCGCTGGAGATCCGCGTTTCGGACCAGATCCGCTATTGCCGGGTTCTGATCGAAGCGTATGACCGTTTTGGACGGGGGGGGGACCTGGACCTTGTAAGGGCTTTATCAACCCAGCTGTATCCCTTGTGTAAAGCGAACAACCTGCTGCCGCCCGAACTATCCATCGCTCTGCCGGAAGAAACCCCTACTCCGGATTTTACCGCAACCCCGGAACCCAAGCCTTCGGCGGTCCCCACCATCGATGCGTCCAAAATCACCTATATCGGGGTGGTCGACCTGGCGTCCATCGACCTGTATGCGCTGCGGCTGCTCTCTTTCGTGGAGAGCGGATGGGAAGATGTTTACAGGACCTGTCT
>CAZJXH010000328.1:0-3510 GCA_964549475.1 uncultured Oscillospiraceae bacterium | reverse complement strand
GGTGATGGCCGGCTACTGGAACCGGCCGGAAGAAACCGCCAATGTGATGACCGCATATAATGCGTACAGCATCAATTTCAGCCAGCAGTACGCATTCGTTTCCGCAAGCGAAAAAATCGTCTCCTATACCGGAAACCGAACCGAGTTTGTCGGCGGAAAGGGATCCTTCACCAACCCCGAAGCGCTTCGGGTTAAAGAGCTGTCCAATAATACCGGCGCCGGATATGATCCTTGCAGCGTCATTAAGATAAATATCGACATAGAACCAAACGGAACAAAGGAAATCGTGCTGGTCATGGGACAGACCGACAACCCCGAGAATATCGGCCTGCTTGTCGAAAAGCACTGCCACGTGACCAATGCAAGGAAAGAGCTGGAGAAAGTCAAAGCCGGATGGAAAACCATTCTGGGTCAGATGAAAGTCAAAACCCCTGACCGCGCCATGAACATTCTCATCAACGAATGGCTGCTTTATCAGGTAATCGCCTGCCGGCTGCGTGCCAGATCGGCGTTTTATCAGTGCGGCGGCGCTTACGGTTTCCGTGACCAGCTGCAGGATGTGCTGGCGCTTTTGCATGTCGAGCCGGAAAGAGTGAAAGCCCAGATCCTGCTTTGCAGTTCCAGGCAATTTCCGGAGGGCGATGTCCAGCACTGGTGGCATGCGCATACCGGCCAGGGGATCCGGACCCGGATGTCCGATGATTTGCTATGGCTGCCTTATGCTGTCGCAATTTATATCCGCCATACCGGAGATTATTCCATTCTGGAGGAGCAAGTGGATTATTTATCCGGTCCCCTGCTGAAACCGGATGAAGTAGAGATCTATTTCGTCCCCGGCGCTGCCGGAAGTCCTGAAAGTGTTTACAGGCATTGCATCCGGGCGATCGAAAAGTCTCTTGGCCGGGGAGAGCACGGGCTGCCCCTGATGGGATCCGGCGACTGGAACGACGGAATGAACCGCGTCGGAGTCAATGGAACCGGAGAAAGCGTCTGGCTGGCCTGGTTTCTGGATACCGTGCTGAAAGAGTTTGCTCCGTTGTGCGCCCAAAAGGGCGAGATCGAACGGTCCGGCAATTATCGCAGCAAGGCAAAAGAGCTTGTCAGCAATATCGAGGCGCATGCATGGGATGGCGAATGGTATCTGCGCGCTTATTTCGACAACGGAACCCCTCTGGGCTCCGAAAAAAGCGAAGAGTGCAAAATCGACTCCATCAGCCAGTCATGGGCCATTCTTTCCGGTGATGCGGACAGCAGCCGGGGAATCACCGCCATCCGGTCCGCGGACAAATATCTGGTTCGCGAGGAAGACGGTGTGATCTGCCTCCTGACCCCGCCTTTTGATACTGCTCCCATGGATCCGGGATATATCAAAGGATATTATCCGGGTGTGAGAGAAAACGGCGGACAGTATACCCACGCAGCAATCTGGCTTGCTATGGCGCATACCCGTCTGCGGGACGGAGACGGTGCCTACAAGCTCTTCTCGATGATGAACCCGGTCAACGCCAGTGCCACCTATAAAGGGTCGATGAAATACGAACAGGAGCCTTATGTGGTGACCGCGGATATTTATTCCAAAGCGCCTTACAACGGGAAAGGCGGATGGAGCTGGTATACCGGATCAGCGGGCTGGATGTACCAGGCCTTGGTCGGGGAGCTACTCGGAATCAAAAAAATCGGAACCCGGCTCTTCATCGATCCGACCATTCCAAGCGACTGGAACGAATATTCGATCGAATACCGGTTCGGCACCGCCCGATACACTATCCACGTACAGAATCCGGATAGTCTTTCTTTCGGCTGCGACTCGCTTCGCCTGGACGGCAGGGACATCGCCGAGAACAGTTTTGAACTGTCGGATGACGGAATGGAACATTCGGTGATCGTCGTGATGAGAAACATTTTACGATTAGAACAGTGAAATATGGGGACGGTTCTTTTATTGCATTTTATTTCGTTTATGCAATAAAAGAACCGTCAGGTTTTATAAAAGCGCAGGGTACACAAGACAAGGCGTATAAAGTTGCAAATGATGGCGCATATATAGCTGATATTTGCAATAATATATAGTTGATGAAATATGGGGACGGTTCCTTTGTTTCATTTCATTTTATAGGCGATTGCTCTGAACAATTTTAAAATCATTGAAAAAGAATCGGTAGAATTGTATAATCTTTCTACAGAGATAAAAACACGGTTCCGGTTGGTAGTCCGGACGCGGCCGCAATGCTGTCAGTAACCTGCCCTCCTGGGTTGTCCGTTCTTTGTATGTTGTATTTGCTATATTATCAGGAGGTGTCCCGTATGTTATGTGTAAAATCGAAATTATCGGTCTTGTTTGATGACCCTTTCTGGGTCGGAATCGTTGAAATCGTCTGCAACAATGAAATGGTTTCTTCCAGAATCGTTTTCGGTGCCGAGCCAAAAGACTATGAGGTCTATGAATTCCTTCTGCAAAAAGGCAACGATGTGAGATTCAGTCCGCCTGTCGCAGTCGATATGGAGAATGCGTCCGACCGGAAAATCAATCCCAAAAGAATCCAGCGGCAGATCCGCAGCCAGCTTTCCCAAAAAGGCGTCGGAACCAAAGCCCAGCTGGCATTGAAGCTTCTACAGGAAGAAAGTAAAATACAAAGGCTTAAAAAAAGCGGGCAGCAGCGAGAAGCGGAGGAGCAGATGAAATTCGAGCTGAGGCAGGAAAAAAGAAAAGAAAAGCACAAAGGACGATAAGCCGGTCAGACATCGACTTCCATTTCAATGGAAATCAGATTTCGATTTCTATCATTTTCTGATCCAGTGCAACGCCACCGACCCTTACTTCTGCAATCTTACTTTCTTCCACCCGCAAAGACGCCAGAATCTCCGACGGCAGTCCCATCGAGTAGCCTTGCTCAAAAACGATGTTCGCACAGTGTCCCTCGTCGATAATGCCATATTCAAACAGATAGCAGGCAAGTGCGCCGCTTGCCGTGCCCGTCGCAGACTCCTCCGGAATTCCGACTATCGGAGCCAGATTCCTGCAGTAGGCACTGGAGCCGTAAAGAGTTTCCAATGAAAAGAGATGGTATCCCGCTGCGCGGTATTTTTTGCTGACATCTTTGATCTTTCCAAAATCTGGACGGATGGCATTCAGCCGATCCATTGAACGGATCGGGACAATGATATCCCGAAGGCCGGTCGATACTATTCGGACTGGAAATTCGTCCAGAAAATCCGCCTGCGAAATATTCAAAGAATCCGCAATGACCGCTTTATCAATGGCCTCAGAAAAATCCGGCGTTGTCTGGTTCATCATAATCGTCGCATCCTCCCTCGCCTCGACACGCAGAATCCCTGCCCGTGTCTCCTGGCTATAGAAGCCAGGCTTAATGATTCCCTTATTCAACAGAACAGAAAAAGTACCGATCGTGGCATGCCCGCATAGATCGACTTCGTTGACAGGGGTGAAAAATCGGACTTCATAATCAGCAACCCTGGACTTCATTACGAAAGCCGTTTCGCTGAATTTCA
>CAZJXH010000327.1:0-3511 GCA_964549475.1 uncultured Oscillospiraceae bacterium | reverse complement strand
TTGCGAACATTTCTGCAATGACAGCCTTGATATCCGCCCCTTTTGCGATGCAGTGGCCATGTCCCCGGTGCGTGCTGGTAACATAATCGTCATGGTTCAGGTTCGCGCATACCCCCGCCGCGACGGCTTCTTCTCCGATATATTGGTGCATCGTTCCCGGCATGGAACGGGTCGAAAACAGAAAATAAAGCTTTTCTTCCACTTTTCGTATCTGGTTCATTCTTTCATATAGCTGCAGTAATAATTCCATTTTTATATTTGATTCCATTTTTAAAATATACCTCGCTCCTGAATCTTTTAAATGTTTATCCTATTATGCAATTATGTTCTCAGTCGGATGAACTGTCTTACTTCCTCAAGCGACTGGATCCCTTCCATGGCTCCTTTTTGTGTTGCTGTAATGCTTCCCACTGCATTGGCAAAAACACCGGCGGTCTTCAAAGCCCATCCTTTCAGGTATCCATATACGAAAGCCGCAGAGAAGGAGTCCCCGCATCCTGTGGGATCCACCACCGTCACATCCGCAAACGTATCCACATGTATTCTCTCGTCTTGTGTGAATATCGTACACCCTTTTATTCCTTCTTTTCTTACAACGACCTTTATCCCCTTCTCAAGGATTTCATGGATGCCTGTTTCTTCATTATCCCGTCCCGTAATAGAGGCGACTTCCCCTTCGCTTGGAAGGAAAATGGTTGTTTTTTCAAGCACCGGACCCAGTAGTCCTTCCATTTGAGGCTTTTCCATGATCTCTAATCGCAAGTTCGGATCAAGGCTGACCGGAATGCTGTTTCTGTATGCGATATCCACAGCCTTCAAAATCGCTTCTCTGGCGCTCCCGCTGAACGCCAGGACATTGCCGGAAATATGAAGCCAATTGGATTTTTTGATATATTCCTCATCAATATGTTCCGGGCCGAACGCGCCGGGCGCCTCGTTGCGCATATAGTAGATAAATTGTCTTGTGCCATCCGAAAAATAGGATGTGAATGCGCTGCCGGTTGCCACGTTATCCAATGCGAAGATTCTGCTTGTGTCAACTGCATCCTTTTTTAAACGATTGATCATGCACTGGCCAAAATCGTCCTTGCCCACCGTTCCGATAAATCCGCATTTCCCGCCAAGTTTCGCAATCGTGTCGATAAAGATCGCAGGAGCGCCGCTTGGAAACGGCCCGACCCAGTCGCTTGCCTGATCAAACGGGATATCCGCCTGTTTGCGGAAAAACTCCACCACCAGTTCGCCCAGCGATATTGCATCAAATTCTTTTCCCATTCAAAGATCCTCCCTGTCAATCTATTATTTATCATGAACCGGTTCCTTGGTATCCAGACGATCACAGTCGATATTCTGTCATTTCAGATTATCATATTTATCCGTTCATGCAACTATTTATAGACATAATTTTCCAGTTGTTCTATTGCGATCATTCTCACCGGAAATGATTCAAGCCCTGTGATACTGATCGGTAAAACAGCCACGAAAAATCTCGCCTCTGTAATCTCCTCCAATTTTGTTATATTTTCAATCAGAGGAATATTCGCAGCAAAAAGAATCTTATGATTGGGCTGATCCTGTATGCCTTTCACTTCGATTCCCGTACAGTCAATTCCAACACAGGAGATCTCCTGCTCCACCAGCCATCGGACGGCTTCTCTTGTCGGATAAGGTCTTTCATGGGACTGTTGTGCATCATAATAGAATTTATCCCTTCCGGTATGAATCAAGATGATGTCGCCTTTTCTAATCCGCTTGCCCGCAGCCTGTTTCATTTCTTCCAGTGAGATTTCCTCATTCGGCTTTTTATGGGTAAAATCAAGCTTCAGACCTTCTCCCACAAGATTCGTCAGAGGAATCTGGCTGATGTCCCAGCCATCTTTCCTATGGTGGAAAGGGGATTCAATATGGGTTCCGACATGATCATTGAATTCAATATTTTGCATGATGTACCAGTCTTCTGCCAATCGGTGATATTGCGGATATAATTCTTCAATTTGGTAGGTCTTGATCTCCAGCTTATATTCTTCTTGTCCCGGCGTCATCCTATGGGATAAATCAATACATTTCATAGCCGCTCCTTCACGCAATCCGAATTTCTTTTATTGCATTGCAAATTTTTCTGTTTGTCTGTGTTTTTAACCGTATTCGTGAAACTGTGTTGTGTTTTGTTGTTCTTGTTTTGAATATATACCGTTTTTGTTGTTTCGTCAAGTACTTTTTATGTTATTTGCTTTGTTTATTTTTGTTTTATTTTTGTTTTGTTGTTTTTTAAGGCCTATTTTTAATATTTAAGTGTATTTTCTTTTGATTTCCAACAAAAAAGATTTACAAATCTATTGCTTCCATGTTATACTTATTGTAATCAGTACTAGCACATAAGAAGGAGGGGTATCCATTGTTAAAAGAAGAACGCAGAAACCGGATATTGTCTTTATTACAGGAGAATAATAGTATAACCAGCATTGAATTCAGCAAGACATTGAATGTATCGCAGGAAACCATCCGGAAGGACCTCAACTATCTGGATGAAAATGGATTGTTGAAAAGAACCTTCGGCGGAGCGATGCCGGTTTCGGTATCAAATAGCGAGGCTGACAATTCAGATCCATCCTTTGAATTGCGCAAAATATCCAATTATGCAGAAAAAGACGCGATCGGCAAATTTGCCGCTACCCTGATCGAACCCCGGGACACCATATTTCTGGATGCAAGTACCACCACCTTGCAAATGGTGAAGTACCTTCCGGAAGATATGGATATCATTGTCATTACGAACGCTCTTTCCGTGATTTGCGAATTAGTGAAAAAAGAGGGGATTTCCATCATATCAGTCGGAGGATATTATCGGAAGCTGTCTACCTCTTTTTTGGGCTCAACCGCATTAAGTGTTCTGGGAAACTACAATATAAACAAAGCGTTCCTATCCGGAAATTCTGTCTCGATTGAAATCGGTTTGACAGACCCGGCTGAGCCGGAGGCGGATTTCAAGCGAAAAATTGTTGAAATCTCTCAAAAGTCCATTCTGCTTTCAGACCATACAAAATTCGGCAAGATTGCGTTGTTTACCGACTGCCCTATCACCGTTTTCAAGACGGTCGTAAGCGATAAAAATTTACCGGATGAATTTGTCGAAAGCCTGGAGAAGTTGAAAATCAAAGTATATCGGGTATGAAGCCGGGAAAATCAAATCGGGAAAATTACAACGATGAGTGAAATAGACTTAACGATAATCAATAACAGTCTTTTTAAAATATTACATCAAGTGTTTGGATGGAGAATGGAGAATGCGGAACTCAGAAATCCAATCTCATTACTGAACTATCTTGATGCTGAACAATCAGCTCTTATGGTCTTCGAGGAAGAAACTGTCGCGTTAAAAGGAGAGTTGATGCCAAATAAAACTCGGAGCGCGCCGTCACTATACAGTGTCTAAAAAGCGAAAACCCCGTAACGCTTGATCTACAAGCGTTACAAGGTTTTATAATTGGTGATCGCGAGAGGATTTGAACCT
>CAZJXH010000326.1:0-3556 GCA_964549475.1 uncultured Oscillospiraceae bacterium | reverse complement strand
GCTGATGCTCGGCAAAAAAGAAGTCATCTACCCCACAGGAGAAAAGTACATACTGGTCGGATCCTACACCAAGTCAGGTCAACCGGCCGAGTTCGTTATCAACTCCGTCAACGGAGTGGCACTAGGCGGTACCACCGGCAGCCAAGGGGGGAATTCTACGGCAGCCTCCTCGACCGTTTCATCTTCTTCATCCGGCAAGGGATCACAGGCTGCATCTTCGGCAGAAAGCATTATGGCAAGCAGGGAAGAAGCTAGTAAAAATTCTATTGAAAGTGCTGAAGCAAGCTCTTCCGATGCAAACACAATAAGCGAAAATGACGGTATGGCATCTTCCGGCGATAACGGATCCGGTAATCAATCCGGTATATGGACGATTGTGATCATAGCGGCAGGGGTTCTGGCAGCTGCAGCTGCAGTCTTTTTTATACTAAGATTTAAAGCAAGAAAAGGATGAAGAGAATGCATTGTTATTTAGAAAAAACAATCAATAAAAAGAATTACCTGAAAAATATACTAAAATTGTCAGGAGCTGTGATCCTCATGACTTTGCTTACATTGATTTCGACTTCCTGCGGTGTTTCCGTATCAAACCTTGAAAAGAAAGACTTTGTCGATCTGGAATTCAAGACGCCGGACATCCAATACCGGCCATTGCCGATTATTCATTCTACGGTAGATAAAGCAAGCGTTTTCAGACTCAAGGAACTTGGGTATGGCGGACTTGTCACAAACGTGTCATTTTCAATGTATCTGGAAAACGATGAGATGTGGGATGACTTTGAAAGTCTTGCCAAATATACGATCGAGGATATGGGGCTGCGCATGTGGATCTATGATGAGCGCGGCTATCCGAGCGGATCTGCCGGAGGACTTGTTTTAAAGGACAATCCCGAATGGCAGTCCAGAGGGATTGTATGTCTGACCGCTGTATCAAAAAGACAGGAAACCTTGAAAATCAGTAAACCTTACGGACATATCAGCAATGCAGCGGCATATGCGATTAAAGGCAAGGACCTTGAAACCGCCGACTATTCTACATATAAAGACTTATCAGAGTATGTGGATAAAGATGGCACTTTGAACTGGCCGGCGCCTGAAGCCGGATGGATTGTCATAAGCATCTACGAAAAGAATTTCTTCGAAAATACCCACTCTGCTTTTAACTGGTCTGAAGTCCGCCGATATATCGATCTGCTCCGCAAAGAACCTGTTGAGAAATTCATCGACTTGACCTATCAACGATATTTTGACCATGTCGGGAAATATTTCGGCAAAGGCATTGAAGCGTTCTTTACGGACGAGCCTTCTTTGATGGGAACCTACTTTGTGGATCCACCCCCGACATCCCCTTCCATCATCGACACGCCGGACACTGACATTCCGCTATTGGCAACGGCCAATTATGGCGACCAGCTTCTTTCGGAATTTAAAACACGGCGTGGGTATGATGCGACAAAATACCTTTCCCTGTTATTTGCAGGCCAGTCGGATGATGCCAGGAAATTCCGGTGGGATTATTATCAGACAACCTCTGAACTGGTTGCAGAAAACTACACAGGGCAGATCGGGAAATTCTGTGAAGAACATGATATCGCGCTGTCCGGACATATGCTTTTTGAAGAAGATATCAGCAAGCATCCGATTTTTGAAGGCGATTATCTGCAGATCATGAAAAATATGCAGTTTCCGGGGATCGACATGCTGACTTCTCACCCGAATACTGCATTGGACTGGGCTTCTACGGCAGCGAAATTCGCAAGCTCAGCAGCTGATTTCAGCAACCGTAAAACGGTGATGAGCGAAGTATCGGATGCGTTTGACGGAGTGAAAGGGGATGTGGCAGACCGGGTCGGATCGGTTGCTGTCCAGTATGCGCTGGGGGTAAACCAGATAAATTCATACTACAATCCGCTTGATATGACAGAAGATGAAAACAGGTTATTTACCGATACAATCGGGCGCTTCGGATACATGCTGGACGGCGGTAAACACGTATCCAGAGTGGCGGTGTACTATCCGATCGAGGGAATATGGACGCAGACCACCCCTCCCGAGAATCTGCTGACCTTTAACCATTCTGTCAATGATATCAGCAATAATTTTAAAGAAGTCAGCCTTGAACTCCTGCGGAACCAGATTGATTATGACTATCTTGATTATGTGAACATATCCCAGTGTGAAATCAAGGATGGCAAAATCGTAAGCCCGTCCAATGAACAGTTTTCTGTGCTTATCGTACCAAATACGCCAGCTCTGGATTCGAAGACGATCGACTTTATGCTGAATGCTGCTGACAAGGGCGTTAAGATCTTTCTTCAAAATACAGATAGTATCATCACAGAAACCGGTACGGATGCGTCGGCTGAAGAAATTAAATTTAAAAAACTGGTCGAACACAACAATACGATATCCTTCGGTTCAAGTTTTGATGTTTCCCCTGAAATTGACAAATTCAATATAAGAGATATCAAACTATCCAAAAATAACAGGAATATTATTTATAGGAAAGAACAGTTTGAAGGCAGATGCGTCTATATGCTGGTGAACGTGTCAGACGATGATGCGAAGGTCACTGCAACCTTTAATACAAACGGAAGCACTGTAAAGATATGGGATCCATTTACCGGAGGAATTCAGGAAATTGCAGATAATGATTCAACGAAAGATTATTTAAAACTGAATGAACTAGACATTGGAGCAGGAAAAGCCGTTTTTATAACGATTGAAGAATAGTCATCGGAGCAGCCGTTAAATGTGAAATCACATTTAAAATATAAGGAGGGAAAAATCATGAAAAAACGGGTTGTTATTATCACTTTATCACTTACACTTGTACTTATGCTGGGCATGAGTGTGTCTGCAGCAAACGGACAGACCATCGAGGAGTGGAGAGACTACTACAGCACTTGCGGCCTTAATGAAATCGGTGTGCATATGTTTGCCGACGCATCTTTAAAGGCACCCTTGACCCCGGAATATCTGCAGGTTGACATGAACATCGACAAGCTGGTAGATCTCCCTGGTGATGCATGGATTGGAATGGCATTTGTTGAAACCTCCGACTACGCGATGAGCCCCGGAAACAGCGACCCTAAAGGACTCTTGTTCATGCTGAAGAATAGAGGCGGAACATTGAACCTGTCATGCTATGCGACCGGATTCGGCAAAGCCTATTTCGAGAATCTGCAGCTTCCTGCAAATGCCATCGGCGATTTGAAATTCGAACTCATCCGCGATGAAGCGAACAGTTCATGGAATTTGTATCTCAATGGAACAAAGCTTAATCCGGATGCTACCATATTTGCGGATCTTGAAACCGCTGACTTTACGGATGCAGACGGGAAGACCTATCTTGCCTTTGCCGCTTATGATGGAACCGGAGATGCTCCGAATGCCCGCTCATGGACAATCCGAAAAGTGACCGATGTCGATCCGAACGCGCCTACCGTGACAATTGCACCAACAGCCACAATCGCACCGACCGATGTCCCCGCGGGTTCCAAAGACGAAAGCGAAAATCCGCAAACATCTGACCCCTCTTTTATTGGGCTGGGTG
>CAZJXH010000325.1:0-3563 GCA_964549475.1 uncultured Oscillospiraceae bacterium | reverse complement strand
TGAAAATGCGAAAAATCAGGGCGGGGTTTCTCTTTTTGGCAAAGGCTTCGGGAATTACAACCAGGATATCATTCTGAAACTAACCGTATAATTCCATCTTTATTATTTTACAGCCAGATCCGCGACTGTCTCTCCCGGAGACAGCACGACGTCCAGGACCATGGTCCGGTATTTCCCGTCATCGGAATGCATTTTTTCAATCAGAAGCTCAGCGACCGGTGATGCGATTTTCTCCTTGCTTGCAACACTTGTAAGAGCGGTAGAAAGAACAAACATGGACTGGATATCGTCGAATCCCACGATGCTGATGTCTTCCGGGACTTTTTTACCGAGCGATTTCAACGCGAAAATACATTCGTGTCCGATGACATCACTGAAACAGAGTATAGCGGTAATGGAATCGAGACGAACCTCGCCGGTCACAAACCGGTTGAACAAATCCGGGCTGGCGATATTAAAATGATAGACATTTTCGGGAGGAAAACATAATCCGGCTTCAGTAAAGGCAAGCTTGCATCCAGTCAGACGCTGTCCCGAACTGGAGATATATTCGTTGGCGATCAGAAATAGAATATTTCGGTGCCCATGGTCGATAAGGTATTTTGCAGCAAGATAGCCGCCCTGCTTTTCGTCCGGAATGACATAATTGGTTTTTAGCTGATTGAAATGACGGCCGAATAACACAAACGGGGTATTGAATTTTTTTAAATAAAGAATATTGTCTGTTGTCTTCTGAACGGGACAAATCAGAATGCCATCCACCTTTTTATTCAAAGAGGTCTTGATCGCCGCGAGTTCTTTGGTCTCATCCTCATTGGAATTCAATACAAGAACGGTATACCCATGCTGTTCCATTATTTTTTCGATTCCTTTGATAAAAATCGAAAAGTAGGGGTTCGCAATGTCTCCCGCAATGATCGAGATGGTCTGGGAACTGCCGGTTCGAAGGGAATAAGCCAGGTTGTTCTGGATATACCCGAGCTGCTCCGCAGCATCATTTATTTTCTTGCGCGTTTTTTCGCTTAGAAATGAATCGTTTCTGAGCGCTCTGGAAACCGTATTAATTGAAAAGCCGGTCTCCCTGGCAATGTCTTTTAGTGTGGTATGCATAATGGGTCTCCTTGGATTTGTTTTCTCCATGATACATCATAGGATAGGTTATTGTAAACCGGAACTATTATTTTCCAGGGCAATCGCTTCCGAAAAGAAACGGATTCGTAACAGATGGAACATGGGTGGAACATGGGGACGGTTCTTGTATTGCATAAACGTAAAAAAATGCAATACAAGAACCGTCCCCATGTTGCACGAATAGAACCCCCATGTTGCATTTCTTTCCGTAAGCGATTGCCCTGATTATTTTCAAAAAAGTATTGACAAAAAACGGGGAAGTAGATAAACTTAGGTTAACGATAACCTTAACGATAACCTATGCGTTAAATCGTAAAAACATCCTTATCCCATTCCGCATAATAGAAGACAATTAAAATATGGAGGCGAAGTAGAATATGACAAAAATGACATTTGCAGTATTGTTTGGCAATCGCGGATTTTTCCCATCGGAAAGCATCGCCAAGGCACGGAAATCCATGGTAGAGGCAATAAAGGACGCCGGATACGAAGTGGCTTTGATCGACCCCGAAAAAACGAAGTTCGGTGCGGTGGAGACCGCACAGGAAGGAAAAATATTCGCACAGTTTCTGAAAGAAAATCAAGATGGAATCGACGGACTGATCATTTCCCTTCCTAATTTCGGCGATGAAAACGGTATTTATGAAGCCGTGAAAGAATGGAAAAAGCCGATTTTTATTCAGGCGTTTGAAGACAAGCTTGATGAGATGGGACCTGCGAAAAGATGCGATGCTTTTTGCGGGAAAATGGCGCTGATGGATCTGCTGACCCAGGCGAAAATCAAATATACAATTGCCAAGCCGCATGTGATTGATCCGGATCGCCCGGGATTCTGCGACAACCTGCGCTATTTCGCAGCGGTCTGCAGAATCGCAAACGGGATGAGACATTTCACCATCGGAGCGCTGGGCGCTCGTACAACAGCGTTCAAATCGGTGCGGTATGATGAATCCACTCTTCAGCAATATGGAATCAATGTGGAAACAATCGATTTGTCCTCCATCATCCAGTCCACAAGAAATTATGCAAACAATGGAAAAGTCGGCAAACGCAGGATGGAAATGGAAAATTATTCCGATTTTGAGAAAGTTCCTGAAAATAAAACGGAGATTCTGGCGAAACTCTCGCTTGTCATCGATGAAGTCATTGAAGAATATGCATTGGATGCGATTGCGTTCCGCTGCTGGAGCGAATTGGAAATCCAGCTGGGAATCGCGCCGTGCCTGATCATGGGGATGCTGAACGAACGGGGGATTCCTGCAGCCTGTGAGATGGATGTCGCCAATGCCGTCGTGATGAAAATGATGAGTCTTGCCAGCGATCAGGCAACCTGTCTGCTGGACTGGAACAACAATTATGAAACCTGCGAGGACGAGTGCATTCTTTTCCACTGTGGTCCGGTTGCAAATTCCCTGCTTAAAGCGAAAGGCAAAATCCAGACCCATGCGATCCTTGCGAATTCTTTCGGCGCAGAAAACTGCATCGGAGCCAACATCGGCAAGATCGACCTTTTCCCGTTCACCTATTCCGGCATGAAAACACAAGACGGGAAAATCAAAATCTACGTCGGGGAAGGCGAATTCATCGACAAATACGTGCCGGACGAATATTTCGGAACCTACGGAGTCGCGAAAATCAAGAATTTGCAGGATGTGCTGATGTATCTCGGGGAAAATGGCCATCGCCATCATGTATGCATAGCGAAAGGCCTTTCTTCTAAAGCAGTCCTGGAAGCCGCTGAAAAATACCTCGGCTTCGAAATTGCAAAGGTAGGATAAAAACATGGCGTATCTTGGCCTGGATATCGGCACAACCGGATGCAAGGCGTCTTTGATCAATAAAAACGGCGATATCCTCTTCAGCACGGCAAAAGAATACAACCTGCTGTTTCCCGGAGACGGCAAGATCGAAATCTCGCCCGACGGGATATGGGAGTCGGTTTGCGGCGTTCTCTCTGAAATAACCAGCGGAAGCGGACAGCCTGTCGACTGTGTTTCGATCGCTTCATTCGGAGAGTCCTTTGTGCTGCTGGATGAAAGCGACCGGCCTCTCGCAGACAGCATTTTTTATACCGATGCCCGCGGGACGGAGGAAATCCAAGACATCGTCGAGGCGATTCCGGAAGAAAAATTATTCCGCATCACCGGAATGCCGCTTAATTCGATGTACAGCCTGAACAAACTGATTTGGATTCAAAAGCACTGCCCCGAACAGATGAAGAAAGCCCGGAAACTGCTGCTGTATGGGGACTATATCGGATACAGGCTGACCGGGGAACGCTGTATCGATTACTCGCTTGCCTCGCGGACCATGATGCTGGATATCGAAAAAAAGATATGGTCGCAAGAAATTCCGGATGCTTTCCATCTGGAAGGCACGATATTATCAACCCCGGCGCAGGCAGGCACAACCAAAGGACCCATTACAAACAA